>NZ_NCSR01000007.1:0-173121 GCF_002105485.1 Leifsonia sp. NCR5 | reverse complement strand
CCTCGGGGGAGGTGGGGCCACCCGCTGCGGGCGCGCCGCCTGCGGCCGGCGCGCTGGCCACGCCGAGCGCGCGCGTGCGCGAACCGGCGGCGAGCACCAGCACGCCCGCGACCGTCGCGCCGACCGCGAAGGCGGTGGTCGTGCCCGCGTGGTCGACGAGCACGCCCGCCACCGCCGCCCCCACCGCGACGCCGAAGTTCACGGCGGTGTTGGTCCAGGTGGTCGCCTCGGTGCGCACGTGTTCGGCGGTGAGCGCGTCGGCGAGCAGGTACGCCGTGATGACCGTCGGAGCGAGGAACAGCCCGAGGCCGAACAGGATGACGCCGAGCGTGATCTGGTCCGGCGCGAGGGCGGCGATGGCGCTGACCGCGACGAACGCGATGCTCAGCACGGTGAGCCGGATCGCCAGCGCAGGCTTCCAGGCGCGGTGGCCGTAGACCAGCCCGCCGACCGCGCTCCCCGCCGCCAGCAGGGCGAGCAGGATGCCGGACGCCGCCGCCATCGACCGTTCGGCGGTGAACGCGGGCACAGCCGTCTCGACGGTGCCGATCACCAGGCCGACCCCTGTCAGCGCGACCAGCACCGTCGGGAAGCCGCGCTGCCGCAGCGGGCGTTCGTGCGCGTGCGCTGTCGTCGTCGCCGCGCCCTTCGCGCGCACGTGCCTGTGCAGGCAGAACAGCGCGGTCCCCACGAACGCCACACCGGCCGTCGTGAAGAGCGCCGTCACCGGCCCGGCGACGAACACGAGCAGCCCGACCAGCAGGGGGCCGGTGGTGAACAGCAGCTCCTCCGCCACCGCATCCAGGCTGTACGCGCGGGGCAGGATGCGCGCATCCGGGGCGATGGACGCCCACATCACACGCATGGTCGACCCGAGCGGCGGCGCGAACACGCCGGCGACCGCCGCGAGGACGATCAGCAGCGCGGCCGGGGCGTCGGCCAGGCAGCCGAACGCGGTGGCGACGAGGGAGGCGGAGAACAGCACCCCCATCACCAGCAGCGCCCTGGTGGGCCCGAACCGGTCGACGGCCCGCGCGCGGGTGGGGGAGGCGATCACGTTGGTCACGCCGAACGCGCCGGTCGCTGCTCCGGCGGCGGCGAAGGTTCCCGTCGACGCCTGCACGCTGAGCAGCAGCGACAGCGAGACGGTCGCGAACGCGAGCCGCCCGACCAGCGCGGAGCCGAACAGCGCGGCGGCGCCCGGAATGCGGAGGACGTCGGCGTATGACCCGCGGCTCACTGCGCGTCTCCCTGCGCCAGCTCGAACAGCGCCAGCGTCGCCGCCACCCGGTGGGTTCCGGCGGTGCCACTGGGCTGGGCGGCGTCGGCCAGGACGATGCCCGCCTCCCGCACCAGCGCCTCCACCTTGCGGTACGCCGCGTCGTCGATCGAGAACTCCGCGTCGGTGAAGGTGGAGCGCGTGCCCGGCGCCTGCAGCACGGCGCGGCGGGCGAGCTCTGCGCTCATGGCGAGGAACAGTTCGGGGGCTCCGGCCATCCCGAGGCGCTCGCCGCTGGTGGGATCGTGGCGGTAGCGCTTGGCCTTGCCGCCGCGGATCGCGACCTCCTCCACCACGTCGACGAGCCCGGCGTCGTGCAGCCGCCGGAGGTGGTAGCTCACGTTCGCCTGGGTGTCGCCGAGCTCGCGGGCGGCCTCCGCCGCGCTGAGGGCGGCGCCGCCGAGGAGCGAGAGCAGCCGCAGCCGCAGTGGATGCGCGAGAACGCGCAGGTCGCGCAGCTCGCGCGGCGCAGACGGGTGCGTCTGGGTGTTCTGGTCGGTCACCCTGCCAGTCTGGCCACTCGCGCAGCAACTGTCAAACAGTTCTTTGGGAGTCGAGTCGCGCCGCTAGCCTGTCCAGGCAGTCGCTCCACCCCTCCACGTGGTCGGCTGCCGCCTCCTCCGACGCGAAGCCGTCGTGCACGACGGTGATCGTCGTGGCACCCGCCGCGCCATCCGCCGTGCCGCCCTCGCCCGCCGCCGGCACCACCTCCACCAGCGTCACCGCCACGCGCGTCTCCTCCGCCTCCCCGTCCCAGCGCCAGGTCAGCTCCAGCCGCTCCGGCTCCACCGCCCGCAGCACCGTCCCGGATGCGCCCATCGCCGTCGGCGCCGACCGGATGCTCCACGCGCCGCCCTCGCGCGCATCCATCGTCGCCGTCGTGGCGAAGCGGGGCGGCCAGAACCACGAGGCCAGGGCGTCCGCGGACGTGAACGCCTCCCAGACCAGCGGCCGGTCCGCCGCGACGGTCTTCGTCACGCGCGCGCTGTGCTCGCCCGTCGCATCGCTGTGCTCGCCCATGGCATTCCGTCGCTTTCCATGCATTGTTGTGGACAGAGGCACAATCGGCACCCCCGCGATTGGAGCATTCCGCAAACCAGTCGCGGCGCATCCGGCTGCGGTTTGTAGGCCGCGCACCGACGACTTCGCGAACGGGGATGCTCGTCGTAGCGTGACGATATCCCGCACGAGAGCGAAGAGGAACCCTGATGGTCGATACCGCCGAGCGCACGACTCCGTCCGCGAAGAAGCCGACCGCCCCGGTGGCGGACCCCCGATCGGCAACCACTCCGCCCGGCGATCCGTCCGCGCGTGTCGACGTCGAGGCGCTCGGGCGTCAGCTGCTCGGCGACTGGGCCGAGATCCGGCTGGCGTCCCGCGAGCTGTCCGGCCGTCCGGAGATGCAGAAGGTCGAGGGGCTCAGCCTCAACGACCAGCGCGCCCGCACCTTCGAGCAGCTGAAGCTGCTGGTCGAGAACGGCCAGGTGCACCGCGCGTTCCCGAAGAGCGTCGGGGGCGGGGACGACAATGGCGGCAACATCGCCGGCTTCGAGGAGCTGGTGGTCGCCGACCCGTCTCTGCAGATCAAGTCCGGCGTGCAGTGGGGGCTGTTCGGCGCCGCCGTGCTGCAGCTCGGCACCGCCCAGCACCACGAGAAGTACCTGCCGGGGATCATGTCGCTGGATGTGCCTGGCGCGTTCGCGATGACGGAGACCGGGCACGGCTCCGACGTCGCCAGCGTCGCCACCACGGCCACCTACGACGAGGAGACCCAGGAGTTCGTCATCGACACCCCCTTCCGCGGGGCGTGGAAGGACTACCTGGGCAATGCGGCGAAGGACGGCATCGCGGCCGTCGTGTTCGCGCAGCTCATCACCAAGGGCGTCAACCACGGCGTCCACGCCTTCTACGTGCCGATCCGGGATGCGGACGGCGCGTTCCTGCCCGGTGTCGGCGGGGAGGACGACGGCCTCAAGGGCGGTCTGAACGGCATCGACAACGGCCGCCTGCACTTCACCGGCGTCCGCGTCCCGCGCACCGACCTGCTCAACAAGTACGGCGACGTGGCGGAGGACGGCACGTACTCGTCGCCGATCAGCAGCCCGGGCCGCCGCTTCTTCACCATGCTCGGGACGCTCGTGCAGGGTCGCGTCTCGCTCGACGGCTCCGCTGTCAACGCCGCGAAGGTCGCGCTGAAGATCGCGATCACCTACGGCAACGAGCGCCGCCAGTTCACCGCGGGAAGCGAGACGGACGAAGAGGTCATCCTCGACTACCAGCGCCACCAGCGCCGCCTGCTGCCGCTGCTCGCGACCACATACGCGGCCGGGTTCGCGCACGAGGTGTTCCTGCACAAGTTCGACGACGTGTTCAGCGGGCGCGCGGACAGCGACACCGACCGCCAGGACCTCGAGACCATCGCGGCGGCCCTCAAGCCGCTGTCCACCTGGCATGCGCTCGACACGCTGCAGGAGGCGCGTGAAGCCTGCGGAGGCTCCGGCTTCCTCACCGAGAACCGGCTCACCTCCCTGCGCCAGGACCTCGACATCTACGTGACCTTCGAGGGCGACAACAACGTGCTGCTGCAGCTCGTCGCCAAGCGGCTGCTCACCGACTTCTCGCGCAAGTTCGCGAAGGCGGACACCGGCGCGCTCGCTCGCTACGTCGTCACCCAGGCGGCGGGCAAGGCCTACCACGGGTCCGGCCTCCGTTCGGTCGCGCAGACGGTCAAGGACTTCGGCTCGACCGCCCGCGCCGTCAACTGGCTGCAGGAGCCCGCCACCCAGCGCGAACTGCTCACCGACAGGGTCGCGACGATGATCGCCGACGTCGCCGGCAAGCTGCGTCCGGCATCGAAGCTGGGCAAGAAGGCGGCGGCCGACCTGTTCAACTCGCAGCAGAACGAGCTCATCGAGGCGGCCCGCGCCCACGCGGAACTCCTGCAATGGGAGGCGTTCACCGACGCCCTCGAGCAGGCTCCGGATGCGGGGACCCGCCAGGTCCTGACCTGGCTGCGCGACCTGTTCGGCTTCGGGCTGATCGAGAAGCACCTGGCCTGGTACCTCATCCACGGTCGTCTGGCTCCGCAGCGCGCGCAGGCGGTCACGGCGTACATCGACCGGTTGCTCACCCGCCTCCGCCCGCACGCCGTCGACCTGGTGGATGCGTTCGGTTACGGGCCGGAGCACATCCGTGCTGCGATCGCAACGGGCGCAGAGGCGGAGCGCCAGGCGGAGGCCCGCGCCTACTACGCGGACCAGCGCGCCTCCGGCACGGCCCCCACCCCGGAGAAGTCGCCCAAGCGCTGACGGCCGGGAGCGAGGAGCGCGGCTGCCGGCCTACAGCAGCCCGAGGGCGCGGACGGCGTCGCGCTCCTCGCGGAGCTCGGCGACCGAGGCGTCGATGCGGGCACGGGAGAACGCGTCGATGTCGAGGCCGTCGACGATGCGCCACGCGCCGCCCTCCGAGCGGACGGGGAACGACGAGATCAGGCCGGCCTCCACACCGTACGAGCCGTCCGAGACGACGCCGGCCGACGTCCACCGCGAGCCTGTGCCGTCGACCCAGTCGCGCACGTGGTCGATGGCGGCGCTCGCCGCGGAGGCGGCGCTCGACGAACCACGCACCGCGATGATCTCCGCCCCTCGCTTCGCGACCCGGGGGATGAACTCGTCCGCGAGCCAGCCCTCGTCGACCAGGTCGGTCACCGGGCGGCCGTTGACGGTGGCGTGGCTGATGTCCGGATACTGGCTGGCCGAGTGGTTGCCCCACACGATCACGCCGTCGATCGCCGACACCGGCACGCCGAGCTTCACCGCGAGTTGGGCGACCGCGCGGTTGTGGTCGAGCCTGGTCATCGCCGTGAACCGGTCCGCCGGCACATCCGGGGCGTGGGCGCTGGCGATCAGCGCGTTCGTGTTCGCGGGGTTGCCGACCACCAGCACGCGGACGTCGGATGCTGCACCCGCGTTGATCGCGGCGCCCTGCGGACCGAAGATGGCGCCGTTGGCCTCGAGCAGGTCCGCGCGCTCCATGCCGGGGCCGCGCGGGCGCGCGCCGACCAACAGCGCGATGTTGACGCCGTCGAACGCGGCGGTGGCGTCCTCGGTGACGCTGAGGTCGTGCACGAGCGGGAAGGCGCCGTCCTGCAGTTCGAGCGCCGTGCCCTCCGCGGCGGCGCGGCCCTGCGGGATCTCCAGCAGCCGCAGGCGCACGGGCACGTCCGGCCCGAGCAGCTGCCCGGACGCGATGCGGAACAGGAGGGCGTAGCCGATCTGCCCTCCCGCCCCGGTGACCGTGACGGTGACGGGGGCTCGGCCGGTGGTGGTGGCGTCGGCGGTGTTCTCGGGGCTCGCAGTGCTCATGCCGCCAGCCTATGACGGGCCACCAACCCGTACTACCGTGGCGGGCATGACCTTCAACCCGAACGCCGACATCAGCGGTGGGAAGACCAAGCGGCGCGGGCGCACCGCCGGGATCGCGGCCGGTGGCGTCGGACTCGGCGCCATCGCCATCCTGCTGCTCTCGCAGCTTCTCGGCGTCGACCTCACCGGGTTCGTCGACGGCGGGGCGTCCCAGGGCCAGACCCAGCAGATCGGCACAGGGGAGGAACTCACCGACTGCACGACCGGCGCGGACGCCAACGCGCGCATCGACTGCAGGATGAAGGGCGCAGCGGCATCCATCGAAGCGTTCTGGACCACCGAGATGCCGGCGCTCGGCGGCTCGTACACCTCCCCGCAGTTCGTGCTCTTCACCGGCCAGACCGGCACGGGATGCGGCGCTGCGTCGAGCGCGACCGGCCCGTTCTACTGCCCGACCGACCAGACCGTGTACGTCGACACCGCGTTCTACGACGAGCTGCGCACCCGCTTCGGGTCGAGCGGCGGCCCGCTCGCCGAGATGTACGTGGTGGCGCACGAGTGGGGTCACCACATCCAGAACATCGGCGGGATCATGGATGCGCACCCCAGCCGTTCCAGCGGCGCGGCCTCCGACAGCGTGCGGCTGGAACTGCAGGCCGACTGCTTCGCCGGGGCGTGGGCGGGCGCGGCGTCGACCACGAAGGACGAGAAGGGCGTCCCCTTCCTCCAGCCGATCACCGAGGCCCAGATCCAGGATGCGCTCAGCGCGGCCTCCGCCGTCGGAGACGACCGCATCCAGCGCGCATCCACTGGCGACATCCAGCCGGACACCTGGACGCACGGATCGTCCGAGCAGCGGCAGCGCTGGTTCTCCACCGGGTTCCAGAACGGCGCGGCGTCCTGCGACACGTTCTCGGTGCGGGCGGGCTCGCTGTAGCCTCGGGCGTATGCGCACTTTCTACCCCGAAATCGAGCCATACGACTCCGGCCTGCTCGACGTGGGCGACGGCCAGCAGCTCTACTGGGAGACGAGCGGAAACCCGGACGGTAAGCCGGTGGTGTTCCTGCACGGCGGCCCGGGCGGAGGCACGAACCCGAACCAGCGGCGCGCGTTCGACCCGGAGAAGTACCGGATCGTGCTGTTCGACCAGCGTGGCTGCGGCAAGAGCCTGCCGCACGCCAGCGAGCCGGAGGCCGACCTCAGCGCGAACACCACCTGGCATCTCGTGGCCGACATCGAGAAGCTGCGCGAGCACCTCGGCGTTGAGCGGTGGATGGTGTTCGGCGGTTCGTGGGGGAGCACGCTCGCGCTCGCGTACGCCGAGACGCACACCGACCGGGTGACCGAGCTGGTGCTGCGCGGCATCTTCACGCTGCGTCCCGCCGAGCTCGACTGGTTCTACGAGGGAGGGGCGGCCGCGCTGTTCCCGGACCTGTGGGAGGGCTTCGTGGAACCGGTGCCCGTCGCCGAGCGCGGGAGGCTCATCCGGGCGTACAGCAGGCTGCTCAACGACCCGGACCCTGCCGTGCACATCCCGGCGGGTGTCGCGTGGTCGCGGTGGGAGTCGTCGACGATCACCCTGCTTCCCCGGCCGGATGTGGTGGAGAGCTTCACCGAGCAGCAGTACGCCGTGGCGTTCGCGCGCATCGAGAACCACTACTTCATGAACGGCGGCTGGTTCGAGGAGGAGCAGCTGATCAGGAACGCCCACCTGCTCGCGGACATCCCGGCCGTGATCGTGCAGGGCCGGTACGACGTGTGCACCCCGGCGATGACGGCGTGGGATCTGCACCGTGCGTGGCCGGAGGCCGACTTCCGCATGATCCCGGATGCGGGTCACGCCTTCGACGAGCCGGGCATCCTGGATGCGCTGATCGAGGCCACCGACCGGTTCGCCGGGTGAGTGCGATGCAGACCGTTCTGCGCAATGTGCGGCCGTGGGGTGGGGAGGCGTCCGACCTCCGGATCGCCGACGGTGTGATCGTCGCGGTCGAGCGGCACGACCCGGCGGCGGAGGCCGTGTCCGGCGACCCGGGCACCCGGTTCATCGAGGGCGACGGGCTGCTGGCCCTGCCCGGACTGGTGAACGCGCACGCCCACCTCGACAAGAGCTGGTGGGGCAAGCCGTGGGTGTCGTACGGCGGCGAGGCCACCACGCAGGGACGCATCGAGCACGAGCGGGCGCACCGGCGCGAGCTGGGCATCCCGAGCGGCGAGAGCACGCTGGCGCTGCTGCGCGCGCTGGTGGAGCAGGGGACGACGGCGTTCCGCTCGCACGTCGACGTTGACCTCGGGGTCGGGCTCGACGGCATCCAGGTTGTGCGGGAGGCTGTCGCGGCGCTCGGCGTGCCGGTGGCGCTGGAGATCGTGGCGTTCCCGCAGGACGGCGTGCTGCGCAGGCCGGGCGTGCTCGACCTGCTCGACCGCGCAGCCGCGGAGGGCGCGGAGCACATCGGCGGCCTCGACCCGGCATCCATCGACCGCGACCCCGTCGGTCAGCTGGACGCGCTGTTCGACATCGCAGACCGGCGCGGCGTCGGCATCGACATCCACCTGCACGACGGCGGGGAGCTCGGCGCGTTCCAGTACGAGCTCATCATCGAGCGCACGCGCGCGACCGGGCTCGCCGGGCGGGTGAACGTGGCGCACGGCTTCGCCATCGGCGAGCTGCCGGAGGCGCGGCGGCGGGCGCTCATCGACGGGATGCGCGAGACCGGCGTGTCCATCACCACGGTCGCCCCGATCAACGCGCCCCGCCTGCCGCTCGCCGAGCTGCGCGCGGCCGGCGTGCCCGTCGGGCTCGGCACCGACGGCATCCGGGATCTGTGGGGACCGTACGGGGACGGCGACCTGCTGCGGCTGGCGGCCAGGCTGGCGCAGCTGTCCGGCTTCCGCCGCGACGACGACCTGGTGGATGCGGTGCGCGTCGCCACGAGCGACGCCGCGTCGTTCGTCGGCAGGGCCACCCACGACCTCACGGTCGGCTCGGTCGCCGACGTCGTGCTTCTCGACGCCCAGAACGTGCCGGAGGCGCTCGTCGCCGCGCCGCCCCGCGCGCTCGTCCTCGTCGCGGGCCAGGAGCTCCCCGCCTGACCCAAAAAATCGAGTCCGAACTTGTTCACGCGACACGCCGAGGCGGGGCGTGAATAAGTTCGGACTCGATTGTTTCGGGGTCAGCCGGCGAGGACCGCGAGGGCTCGGCGGAGCGTGGTGGACGACGTGGTCATCGTGTACGGGAAGTAGACGACCTCGACGCCGACGGCGGCGAACTCGCGTTCGAGGCGCAGGCCCTTCTCCGTGCCGCGCCAGTCGTCGCCCTTGAAGAACACGTCGAACTGCAGTTCGCGCCAGGTGTCGAGCTTGTCCGGCACCGTCTCGGCGACCGCCTCGTCGACGAAGCCGATGTTCCGCACGATCTCGAGCCGCTCGGCGAGCGGAATGACAGGGTCGATGCCTTTGACCTGCCGCAGCATCTCGTCGGACACGACGCCCGCGATCAGGTAGTCGCACTGGCTCTTGGCGTGCTTGAGGATGTTGAGGTGTCCGATGTGGAACAGATCGAACGCCCCTGCTGCATAGCCGACGCGTCGGGTCACGGGCTTCGCCTTCCGGGTTGAGGTTTCCTCACCTATTCTGTCGAATAAGTGAGAATTTGTCACCCCATCCGCGAAACTCGCTCCGTCGAGCTAGGGATGCGTGCTCAGCAGCACCCGCGCGATCCTCCCGGTGAGCGGTTCGATCTGTCCGAGCGATGCCACATACGCCGACCGCCCGCGCCCGTACGGGTCGAGGATGTCCCCTTCCACATACCCGCGCCTGGTCGCCGCCCCGCGGTTCGCGACGGCGGCGCTCGGCCGGTGCGATGCCGCCCACGCCGTCAGCTCCCGCGCGGTGACCGCAGCAGGCTCGGGATGCGCGTCGGCGGCATCCGCGAACTCCGTCAGCGTGAAGGCCCTCCGCACCGTGCCCGGCGCGGCACCCACCGCCCACTCGCGGTGTTCGCGGGTGGCCGTGAGGATGAGGTCGGCGGAGGAGAGCAGCGCGCGATCCGCCTGCCGGGAGACGAACTGGTCGCTCTCGATGCCCCGCTCGGCGAGGAGTTCGTCCATCGGGGAGGAGATGCCCCATCCGGTCATCGCGTGCGTGCCGGCCGAGCTGACGGCGAAGCGCTCGTCGCCGGCGAGGGCGTGCGCGAGGAGCAGATCGGCGGCGGGGGACCGGCAGATGTTCCCCGTGCAGAGCGTCAGGATGCGGAAGGTCGGTGCTGGCACCCGACCATTCTCGCGGACCGCCGCGATGGATGCGCTTACCACGCGACGCAGGGGCCTTCAGGCTGGCAATCCCCTGAGAGCGGTGGCCCTCTAAGTGGGTCTGTGAGAGCGCTTCACCCCTGTGTTTTCCTCAAGAAAACGTTTGTTGGCCAATCTGAATGGCGCGCTATCTCGCGGATCGCGCCACCCGAATGGGGGGTCGCTGATGGTGAGAGCAATCGTGAGACACGCGGTACGCTTATTGATTTATGTTTCGCGCGGGCGTATCCCGTCTGCTAGCGTGCTCAGCAGCATTTCAGTAGTCGTTGGTCTCACCTACTGTTCCATCCCCACAACGACGAAAGTTTGGACAGACGTATTGATGATTCGTCAGCCTGCCCACCGTAATGAAACCCCCAAAAAGAACCGCAGACTCGGATACGGAATCGCCGCCGGCGCTACCGTCGTGGCTGTTGCGGCCTTCGGGCTGCCCGCGCTTGCAGCGACCGCAGCTCCACTGAGCTACCAGGTCGGTCAGCGCATCGTCGCCGACTCCCTCGACCGCACCCAGCCGAACGGCTGGGGTGCAGCCCAGGTCGGCGGCAGCTACTCCCTCAGCAGCAGCAAGTCGTTCTCCGCCGACGGGAAGACGGGCGTCATGGCGCTCCCCCGCCCGGGTTCGTCTCTCACCGCCGCGCTTCCCGCGGTCAGCGCGAACGATGTGACGGCGTCGACCACGATCGACGTGCCGCGCATCCCGACCAGCGGCAACGGCGTGTACGCCGGTCTGCAGCTGCGCCTCGCAGCAGGGTCGTACTACCAGGCGAACGTGCGCGTCGGCGCCGGAGGGAACCTCACGCTCACGATCGTGCGCGTCAACGGTTCCACCGCCAACCAGACGACGGTCGCACCCGAGGTGCGTGTCGCCACCGGCCTGAAGCCCGGCGCCAGCGTTCAGCTCGAGTTCCAGGCGACGGGCACCAACCCGGTCGCCCTCTCGGCACGTGCCTGGCAGAACGGCGCGGCCAAGCCCAACTGGCAGGCCACCGCATCCGACAGCAGCGCTCAGCGCATCCAGCGCGCGGGCAGCCTCGCGGCCTGGTCGTACCTGTCCGGTTCCACCGCCGCCCAGAACGTCGCCTTCGACAACCTGAGCGCGAGCACCCTGGTCCCCGTCACCACGACGACCCCGGCTCCCGCCCCGACGAAGCCGCCGACCACGACGCCCGCCCCGGCGCCGACCACTCCGGCCCCGGCTCCGACCACCCCGGCGAAGCCGGTTCCCCCGACGACGCCCACGCAGCCGACCCAGCCCACGCAGCCGGCGCCGTCAGCGGACCCGTCGATCGACACCACCGGGATGCGCGTCGCGGCAGGCGCAGCGGCTATCGGAAGCACGTCGTACGCCGTGCCGGCCAACGCGGTCGTCGTCTCGCCCTCCGGCTCGGACTCCGCGGCGGGCACCGTCGCTGCTCCGTTCCGCACGGTGCAGCGCGCGCTCGACGTGGCACCGTCCGGCGCGACCATCGTGCTCCGCGGCGGCACCTACCACGAGTCGGTGAACGTGCCGTCCGGCAAGGCCATCACCGTGCAGTCGTACCCGAAGGAAGCCGCCTGGTTCGATGGCAGCTCCGTGGTCGGCGGCTGGGCGAAGTCCGGGACGACCTGGGTCGCCTCCGGCTGGAACCACGTCTTCGACGCGAGCCCCACGTACGACCGTGGAGCATCCGACGGTACGGCAGCGGGCTGGCAGTGGCTGAACCCCGCATACCCGATGGCCGCGCATCCCGACCAGCTGTTCGTCGGCGGGGTCGCGCAGACGCAGGTCTCCAGCCGCGCCGCCGTCAAGCCGGGCACGTTCTTCTACGACACGGGAGCCAAGGCACTCGTGATGGGGTCCGACCCGACCGGCAAGGAGGTCCGCGCGAGCGACCTGCAGAAGGCCATCTCGGTCGGCAGCACCGGCTTCACCCTGAAGGGTGTCGGCGTGCGCCGCTACGCCCCGTCTGTCCCTGACATGGGCACGGTCACCGACTACAAGGGCGGCGCGACGTTTGAGAACGTCTCGTTCCTCGACAACGCCACCACCGGGGTGTCGGTCGGCGGCTCCGGCAACACCTTCCGCCAGGTGACGGCGGCCCGCAACGGCCTGCTCGGCATCCACGCGAACAACTCGGACAACCTCAAACTGACGGGTGTGCTCGCGGCCAACGACAACAGCGAGAACTTCAACACATCGCCCGTCAGCGGCGGCGTGAAGATCACCCGGTCACGCGGGGTCGACGTCCGGTCGAGCGCGTTCCTCAACAACGCCAGCCACGGCCTGTGGTTCGACGAGTCGGTGTACGGGATGACCGTCGCGGGCAACGACTCGCTCAACAATGTCGGCAACGGCATCGTCATCGAGATCTCGGCTACGGCCAACCTCGTCGACAACGTGGTGTCCGGGAACCAGAAGTCCGGCATCAAGCTGAACGACGTGAGCAACGCGCAGGTCTGGAACAACACCATCTCGAACAACGTGCGCAACCTGGACATCACCCAGGACTCGCGCCGTGGGGCGAACGCGTCCGACGCCGGTCACGACCAGCGTCAGGCCTTCCCCGACCCGACGATGACCTGGATCACCGGCCCGATCTCGATCAGCAACAACGTGATCTCCGGTGGCTCGGGCAACTGCCTGCTCTGCGTCGAGGACTACTCGCACCAGTTCTCTGCGGCCCAGATGAAGATCACGGCGGACCACAACCTGTACCGCCGCCCGTCGGCGAACGCGCCGTCGTGGGCAGTGATCTGGTCCCGTGGGGCCGGTGACCCGGCGATCTACCCGACCTTCTCCGCCTTCACCGCGGCGACCGGTCAGGATGCGCACAGTGTGCTCCAGGAGGGTGCGGCGTCCGCGGCACCCACCCAGCTCACCGGCATCGCCGCGGCGCTCACCAGCGTGCCGACCGGTATCCCGGCCGCGCTGGCCTCCCTGGCGGGCAAGCCTGCAGGAAGCGTCCACCTCGGGGCCTGGTAGCCCGGAGCTCCACCCCGCAGCACTCGAGCCCAGGGTTCTTCGCCTCACGACACCGTCGTCAGGTGGGAACCCTGGGCTCGCTGTCGTCGGGGGCGGCTCAGACCGGGGCGGGCACGTCGGCCAGCTCTGCGCGACGGCGGCGCAGATCGCGGGACACGAACCAGAGGTTCGGGATCACCTGGCACAGCAGCACGCTGACCGCGGAGCCGACGATCGGCCCTCCGGCGCCGATCACGCCGATCAGCCACCAGGAGAGGCCGAGGTTCAGCGGGATGCTCGCGAGGATCGGCCAGACCTGGAAGGTGAGGCCGCGCTGGTCGGTCATGTACATCCCGACCGGGTACTTGGCCGCCTGCAGCGCGACGAACACGACGAAGCCGCCGATCAGCCACGGGTCGAGCGTGAGCGCGTCGCCGGCGATGAACTTCGTGAGCCAGGGCGCGAGCACGGCGAGGGCCAGCCCGATGGCGAGGCCGCCCGCGAGGAACCAGATCGTCGGCTTGAGCGGGGACTCGACCCTGCGCTCCGAGCGGGCGCGCGCGTAGATCGGCCAGAGCGCGACGCCGGCCGCGGCGATCGTCTGCACGGCGAGGCCGAACAGCTGGGAGGCGAGGTTGTACTGCGCGAGTTCTGTCCCGGTGGTCAGGTGGCTGAGCAGCAGCCGGTCCGTCTGCATCGCGATCGGCAGCGCGACCATCTGCACGAGCATCGGCCAGGCGACGCCGATGGCGGGCACGCCGGGGTAGCGGCGGGGGAACGGCACCTCGCGCAGCGCGGCTCCGACCTGTGGCTTGATCATCCTGGCCGCCACCAGCAGGCAGATCAGCGACGCCAGCCCGTTGGCGATGTAGGAGAGGATCGCGATGAAGCTCCCCGCGGGCGCTGACAGCGCCACCAGCGTCGCGATGCCGAGGAACATCGCGGGCGCGACCACGGCCTGACTCGCCACCTGGGTGCTCGTCTTGCCCAGCCCGACCAGGATGCGCGAACCGACGCTCAGCGGAAGCACCAGCCCGAACGTGCCGAGGCAGAGCATCGCCGCAAGGCTGCCGCCGTCCGGGAGCAGTCCCTGGCCGAGCAGCAGCGGCCACCAGCCGAGCAGCGAGATGACGATGCCGATCCCGATGATCGTGGCGCCGGACAGCAACAGGATGCGGAACGCCGTCGTCAGCGTGCGCCGCACCACGGGGTCACTGCGCGGGTCGGAGGAGCCGGCGACCGCGTTGATCGCGACGGCGGCGATGCCGAGGTCCGCGAACGGCAGCAGGGCGGGGAGCGCGGCGAGCAGCCCGTACTGGGCGTACGCGTCGGTGCCGAAGTTCTGGATGATGAGGCGGCTGTTGACGATGCCGATGATGCCGGAGACGCCCATCACGAGCACCTTCATGACGGCCGTCGATCCGACCGACTTGAGCATCCCTGTGCCTGCGGCCCTCGCGTGGCTCATCGGGCCACCGGATGCGCAGGGTCGTCGAATAGCAGGCGTCCCGCCGCGATCCGCCCGTCGACGGCGGGCAGCGTGGCGAGGATGTCGGCCTTGGCACGGTCGGCGTCGACGGCGGCGGCGATCGCCCCGGCGATGCGCGCGGCGCTCGCGTCGGACGGGAGCACCCTGTGCCGCTTCTCGCGCAGCCAGTCCGCGATGCCGGTCTCGTCGGTCGTCACGATCTCGCAGCCGTGCGCGAGCGCTTCGACGATGGGCAGGCCGACCTGTTCGCGCCAGCCGGGCATCCTGCGCGACGGGAGCACCAGGGCGTGCGCGGTGCGGAGGTGCGCGTGGATCTCGGAGCGGGGAGGGTCGACGTGGAGGGTGATCGTCGGGTCCGCGGCTGCTGCGGCGCGGGCGTCGTCGAGCTGGCTGCCGGTGCCGAGGAGGGTGAGCCGCGCATCCGGCCTGCTCTCCCGGACGAGCGGCCAGGCGGCGAGCACGTCGCTGAAGCCTTTGCGCGCTCCGAAGTTGCCGAGGAAGACGACGCTGTTCCTGTCGCCGTTCGCGGTGTCCGAGTCGTCGACGCAGGGGCACGGGCTCGGCAGCGCCTCGACGGTGGCGTGCCGCCGCGGCTGGGTGCGGAATGACTGCGCGTACAGCCCGTGCGCCCCTGCCGTTCCGAACACCGCGTTGTCGACCCTGCGCCAGACGTACTCGGCCAGGAGGCGTTCGATGCCGCGGCGCACGCGGGTCTTGAAGCGCGGAGGGGTGGTCGCGAACGGGTCGAGGTTCTCGATGGCGTACGTGGCGACGGTCACGCGGCGGCCGCCGACGATGCGGCGGAGGCCGATGGCGAAGAGGGTGACGGCGGTGCGGGGCAGCGCATCCAGGTAGAGCGGCTCGTTGATCTCGAGGTGGGTGATCCTGCTGGTGAGAGCGAGGCGCGCTGCGGCGATGGTGCCGGCCTGGGCGAGCTCGAGGCCGTCCGTGAGGTCTTCGTCGAAGTCGTAGCGTTTGCTGCGGAAGACGATCGCCGCAGGCTCCAGCTCGCGCGCCCGCTCCAGGTGCACGCTGCGCACTTGGTCGTAGAGCCGCACACGGGGGTGCTGCAGGCTGGTTGCGGTGGCCATCTCGTCGAACGTCCTTCGGCCGGCGAGGGTCGGTTCGCTGGCTCTGTCGAACGAGCTTAGGACGAATCCGGATCAATAACGAGCATTTCTCATCAAATGTCCCCTGCTTGTGGGGGGCGCATCCCGGTGGGCCTATTGTGGGTGGCACCATGACAGCCGCAGAGCGAATCGTCGTGCAGCAGTCGTTCCCCGACCCGCGGCCGACCACGAACCCGTACATCATCATGCTGCGCGACAGTCTGCGCTCGACCCCCGACCTGGAACTGCGCACGTTCTCCTGGAAGAAGGCGCTGCTCGGCCGGTACGACGTGTTCCACGCCCACTGGCCGGAGATCCTCGTCGCCGGCCAGAGCAAGCCGAAAGCGTTCGTCCGGCAGGCGCTGTTCGTGCTGCTGATGTGGAAGCTCGCGCTCACGAAGACGCCCATCGTCCGGACCACCCACAACATCCACCTGCCCACCGGCATCTCCCGCCGCGAGCACGCCCTGCTGCGCTGGTTCGACGACAGGACCACCCTGCGCATCCGGCTGAACCCGACCACCGAGTTCGCGCCGGGCGTCGAGTACGCGACCATCCTGCACGGCCACTATCGAGACTGGTTCGCCGCATATGCGAAGAGCTCCCCGCAGCAGGGACGGGTCGGCTACTTCGGGCTGATCCGCCGCTACAAGGGCGTCGAAGAGCTGCTGGATGTGTTCGCCGCCGTGCCGGGGGACGACCTCCGGCTCGAGGTCGCAGGCAAGCCGTCGAGCGACGAACTCGCCACCTCCGTCCTGGAGCGCGCGGAGCGCGACCACCGCGTCGACGTCACCCTGGCATTCCTGCACGACGCCGAGATCGTCGAGCTGGTCTCGCGGGCGGCGCTGATCGCTCTGCCGTACCGCGAGATGCACAACTCCGGAGGCGCCCTCACGGCGCTGTCGCTCGACCGCCCGATCCTCGTGCCGGACAACCCGACGACGGCGGCGCTCGCCGAGGAGGTCGGCCAGGCGTGGGTGCACCGGTACACCGGGGCGCTGACTCCGGATGCGCTGGCCGCCGCCATCGCGGATGTCGCGGAGACGCCGCCGGCGGGCAGACCGGACCTGAGCGCGCGCGACTGGGCGAAGGCGGGCGAGCAGCACGCGGACGCCTACCGTCAGGCGATCGCCCTGGCGGGCAGCAGGGCGGCGAGGCGACGCTCGGTCAGTGCGTGAAGCGGGCCTCGCGCACGAGCCTGCCGCTCGCTGCGACCTCACCGAGTGACCGCAGGCTCAGTCCCTTGTCCGCGTAACCCGCGGCGACGGCCGACACCAGTCGCCCCTTGTCGAGCTCGGGCGCCGGCCCGTCGTCGACCCCGTCGACCGCGTCGGCGAACCCGTCGTGCCCGAGGATGATCGCGCCGCGCTCACCCTGCACGGCGAGCCGCAGCCGTTCCTCGGTCGATGTCGTGCGCCAGTCGGCGAGCGTCGGCCCCCACAGCACGGGGGTCATCCCGGCGGCCCTGGTCGCCCGCCAGATGCGCATGTTCTGCGCGCCGTACGGCGGGCGGAACCAGCGCACGGGGACGCCCGCCGCGTCTTCGAGCTCGGAGCGGCTGTCGCGCATCCTGGAGCGGATGCTGTCCGGAGGGAGGGTGGTGAGGCGCCGGTGGTCCGGCCCGTGGAGTGCGATCTCGTGACCGGCGGCCACCACGTCGCGCAACAGCGCGGGCGCGCGGCGGACGCGGGTGAGCAGCACGAAGAACGTGGCCGTCGCTCCGGCGTCGCCGAGCGCGGCGAGCACCTTCTGCGTGCCGCCGTCGACCGGCCCGTCGTCGAAGGTGAGCGCGACGAGCGGTGCGTCCGTCCGCACCCGCATCACGGAGCCGACCGGCGCGCCGACGCGGCGCACGGCCGTGGCGGCGCCGTTGCGCAGCCTGTGCAGCGCGCTCATGCCGCGGCCTCCGTGCGCGCGTACTCCTGGTAGACGCCGCCGAACGCTCCCCAGATCATCCCGAGTCCCCGGTATGCCGCCCGCGAACCGCGGGCCTGATGCCGCAGGGAGCCCGTCACGATCCCGAGCGCGACCCTCAGCACCCCGCCGACGACCCTGGCCGCGCCGCCCGCGACCGCCCACAGGCGCGCGGCGAGCATCCCGCCGGCACCGTCGGCGAGCCGCAGGCGCACCACGGCCGCCGAGTTGCCGTGACTCCACGCGCGCCGCAGCACCCACCGCCTGTTCTGCCGTGCGGGAGGGACGAGGTCGGTGATCACGGACTCGTTGCACCACACCATCCGGAACCCGGCGTGGTGCAGCTGGCGGCTGAACAGGGTGTCCTCTCCGCCGCTCAGACCGAGATCGACGGCGAACCGCACTCCGCTGCTGCGCACCTGATCGAGGTCGAGCAGCAGGTTGCCCGCCGCGGCGACGTCGATGTCCGTCCCCGTCGGCAGCGAACGCCGGGTGAAGAAGTCGCCGGCCTTCAGCCACGGGTCGAGCGGTCGCTCGAACGCCGCGACCACCCTGCCGGCCACGGCGGCGGCCTCCGACGCCTCCCACACCCGCACCAGCTGGGTCAGCCACCCGGGATGCGGCCGCTCGTCGTCGTCGATGAACGCCAGCAGCCGCGACCCGGACGCCTCGTCGATGGCCCGGTTGCGCACGGCGGCGATCCCGGGGTGCGGCTCGACGACGTACCGCACGCCCTCCACCGCGGACGCCGCCGCCCTGCCGCTTCCCTCCGGGTCGTTGTCGACGGCGAGCACCTCGACGGTGTAATCGCTATCGTCCTCCGCTTCGAGAGCGCGTCCGTGCGCGACGAGGGCGGGCAGCAGCTCGCGCAGGTCGTCAGGGCGGTGGTATGTGGGCACCGCGATCGTCAGGTTCGGCACAGGGACAACCTATCCACAGTCGGCCGCGTTCGTCTGCCCCGGGCCGGGCAGCACCCCCGTGATAGCATCCGCGGATGGTCGGACAGCTCGCGGTCGTCGTGGTGAACTACGGCTCGTCGTCCCTGCTGCGCGCCAACCTCGTCCCGCTCGCCGACGCCATGCCGAAGGCGCGTTTCGTCGTAGTGGACAACTTCTCCGACGCCGGCGAACGCGCCGCCGTCGTCGCTCTCGGCGCCGAGCGCGGCTGGGTGATCGTCACGCCGGAGGGCAACCTCGGTTTCGGGCTCGGGATGAACGCGGGCGTCGACGCCGCGCGCGCGGCCGGTGCGACCGATTTCCTGCTGCTGAACCCGGATGCGACCATCGCGCGGGATGCGGTGGAGACGCTCGCCGCCGCTGTCGCCGCCGAGCCGCTTGCCCTGCTGGCCCCGCGCATCCTGCGGCCGGACGGGTCCGTCTGGTTCGACGGGTCCGACCTGGATCTCGGTGACGGGCGGATCACCGCGACGCGCAAGCGGGCCGTCGCCGACGATCCGCGTCTCGAGCAGTGGCTGTCCGGTGCCTGCCTGATGGTGTCCGCCGAGCTGTGGGATCGCATCGGCGGGTTCGGCGACGGGTACTTCCTGTACTGGGAGGACGTGGAGATGTCCTATCGGGCGCGCAGGGCGGGGGCGAGCGTCCGGGTGGTGGATGCTGCGGTCGCCGTGCACGCGGAGGGCGGCACCCAGGGCGACGGGCTGGAGAGCGCCGGCGCCGCGAAGTCCGAGGGGTATTACTACTTCAACATCCGCAACCGGCTGGTGTTCGCGTCGCGGAATCTGGATGCGGCGACCGTGCGGCGATGGAGGCGGGCGAGCCTGCCGATCGCGTGGGAGGTGCTGCTCCAGGGCGGGCGGCGCCAGTTCGCGCATCCGGTCGCTCCGCTCCGGGCGGCGTTCACCGGTGTCAGGGACGGGTTGCGGGCGTCCCGAAAGAAGTGAGAAACACTCGCCCCCCGAAGAAGGGGGCATTCAATGAGGATTTCTCGGATTAGACTGGCGGGGCAACAGCAGCCCGACGCTGAAGCGATCCTTTCCACCCGTGGTGTGCCCCGACTCGGTCCAGTCGGAGCGCGGACCGTGCCGACGTCGGCGAACCGACGGCCGGAGACGGCCAGACACGACGGGGAGCGGAAATCCGATGGGCGCAGGGGGAAAGCAACTCAGCATCGCACTGGTCGGGACGCGTGGCGTCCCGGCTCGGTACGGCGGGTTCGAGACGTGCGTCGAAGAGGTCGGAAGCCGGCTCGCCGACCGCGGCCACAGCGTCCGGGTCTACTGCCGTCGTGTGGAGACCGCCGACGGGGCAGAGCCGCAGGAGGAGCTGGCGAACTACAAGGGCATGACCCTCGTGCACCAGGGCGCCATGCGGCGCAGGTCGCTCGAAACCCTCAGCCACACCGGGCTCTCGGTCGGCCACCTGCTCACCCATCGGACGGACGCCGCGATCGTCTTCAACGCGGCCAACTCGCTGTACCTGCCGATGCTGCGTGCCGCGCGCATCCCGGTCGCGACCCACGTCGACGGACTGGAGTGGCAGCGCGCCAAGTGGGGTGCGATGGGCCGGCGGTACTACCGCTTCGCCGAGTCCGCCGCCGTCCGCTGGTCGGATGCGCTGATCGCCGACGCGCAGGGCATCGCCGACTACTACACCACCGAGTTCGCGGCGGGCACGAGGCTGATCGCCTACGGAGCGCCGACCGTCGCGGGAGCCACCCACCGCCTCGGCGAACTGGGCCTCGCACCGCACGGCTATCACCTGGTCGTCGCCCGCTTCGAGCCGGAGAACCACGTCGACACCATCGTGGACGGTTACCGGAGGAGCGACGCGAAGCTGCCGCTCGTCGTCGTCGGCTCCGCGCCGTACGCCGAGGAGTACACCCGCAGGGTGCGCGCCCTCGCGGACGACCGGGTGCGCTTCCTCGGCGGCGTCTGGGACCAGGAGCTGCTCGATCAGCTCTACGCGTCGGCGTACACCTACCTGCACGGCCACTCGGTCGGCGGAACGAACCCGTCGCTGCTCAGGGCCGTCGGGGCCGGCACGCCGACCATCGCATACGACGTCCCGTTCAACAGCGAGGTGCTCGGCGACGCAGGTCTCTACTTCTCCGCCGCCTCGGACCTCTCCGGCACGATCGGGTTCGCGGAGGCGGCCGTCGAGCAGCACGCCGCGCGCAGCACGGCTACCCGCGAGCGCGCGAAGCGCTACGACTGGGATGCGGTCGCCGACGCATACGAAGCACTGTGCAGCGACCTCGTGGAGCGCAGGGCGGTCAAGCCGAAGCGTCCCGTGTTCGGGCAGCGCGTGAACGGGCAGAGCAGACTGGCCTCCGTGGCCGTCCCGGCAGAGCGGACCAGCTGATGAGCGCCGGATCGGCAGAAGCGGCAGCAGCGGGCGCCGCTCGCGAGAGCTACCTCGACGTGGTGCACCGCCTGGCGGCGGCGCAGAAGCCGGCAGCACGGAGCGCGCCGGCGTACTCCCGCTACGTCAACCGGCGCATCGGCCGCTACCTCGCCGCGTGGGCGTACCGCGCAGGACTCACCCCGAACGCTGTCACGGCCATCAGCGCCGTCTGGACGTTCGCGGCCATCGCCATCCTCGTCGTCTTCCCTCCGTCCTGGTGGGCCGGGATCACCGTCGCCGTGCTGCTGCTCGTCGGCTACGCGTTCGACAGCGCTGACGGACAGGTCTCCCGGCTCACCGGACTCAGCAGTCCGGCGGGCGAATGGCTCGATCACATGGTCGACGCGACCAAGGTGGTCACCATGCCGCTGGCGCTCGCCGTCGGCTTCTGGCTGCACGGCTCCGTGCCGACCTGGTGGCTGCTCATCCCCGTGGCGTTCTCGATCGTCTCGTCCGTGCTGTTCTTCGGCATGATCCTGACCGAGCAGCTCCGCCGGCAGCGCGGGCGCGCATCCATTGCCGCCGACGCCCCTGGGCGCCCGTCGTGGATGCGCGCCATCGCGGTCCTGCCGATGGACTACGGCGTGCTCTGCCTCTCGTTCGTGCTCCTCGGCGCACTGCCGCTGTTCCTGGTGGTGTACACCCTGCTCTTCGCGGCGACGACCGCGTTCCTCCTGCTGGCGGCTGCCAGCTGGTTCCGGGAGCTGCGCGCCCCGGCCACCCCCGACCAGCACCTGGCAACCGACCAACGCCAGAGCACCGAAGAAGGACGATCATGACCGACGCAACAGAGGCCACCAGAGGCCCGGACCACCACGTCCGCAACCGCATCACGCTCATCGTCGTCGGCAGTGTCGCCGTCGCAGCGGTGGCAGCCGGCCTCATCGTCGCCGGCATCCACGGCGCACAGCCGGGCGGCCCAGTGCCGAACGCGCTGCAGCCGGTGGCGACGCAGCAGGCCGCGCCGTCCGACACCCCGGCGACCGGCGGGTCGAGCGGCACAGCGACGCCCGCGCCCGGCGGCACCAAGAGCGAGGCTCCCGCTGCCCGCAGCGACGAGGTCAAATACGGCCAGAAGGTCGCGGAGACGGTGAGCACCAAGCAGCAGGCGAAGACGCCGGCCGGTCTCACCGCCGCCGTCACGAAGCTGGAGGCGTACACCGCTACCGCATCCCGTGCAGGCGAGGTCAGCGGACCGTCGGTGAAGGCGACGATCACGCTCACGAACAACACGGGCGCTGCCGTGCCGCTCACCGCGGTCACGGTCAACGGATACTACGGAGACGACGCGACACCGGCGGCCAGGGTCGACAGCGACAAGGCCACGAAGCCGTTCGGCTCCGAGCTCGCGCCCGGCGCGACGGCGACGGCCACCTACGTCTTCACCGTGCCGGACGACGCGAAGACGGTCACCGTCACCCTCGCCGACGCCGCGGGCGCCAAGCTCGTGGTGTTCACCGGAGCGCGCTGAGCGTCAACCGATCACCAGCAAATTCAGGTCGGAAACGCGGACACGACGCGTCAGCCCTCGCTGGCGCTTCCGCACGTACGGAGGGCGCCAGCGACTCGCCGACCGAAAGTCCGCTCGAACGGACTTTGGGCGCCGGCCGGCCGGAATCTCCGCGCGAGCGGAGCCGCACCCGCCGACTACTTGTGGGTGGGCACCGACTCCGACGACTCTGCGGAGTCAGCGTCGTCCGGCGCTGCTGCTGTGCCGGCGGCGGTGGACGATGCCCTGGTCGGCAGGCCGAAGCGGCGCTGTGGCTGCTTGGCCGCCGGGTAGTACACGTCCCTGTTCTTCTGCGCGCTGACCCGGTTGAGCACGATGCCCAGCACCGTGACGCCCGACTTCTCCAGGGAGTCCATCGTCTGGGTGAGCTGCTGGCGGCGGACGTGCGTGCGGTCGACGACCACGATCGCTCCTCCCACCTGGCGGGCGAGGATCGCGGCGTCTGCCACTGCGATGAGCGGGGCCGTGTCGATCACGACCACGTCGTAGTCGGCGACCAGGCGGCCGAGCAGTTCGGTCATTGCCCGCGACGAGAGGAGCTCGCTCGGGTTCGGCGGGATCGGACCGGAGGTGAGCACGTCCAGGCTGCCCTCGCCCCAGCGCTGCACGACGTCGGAGAACTCCGCCCGGCCGGCGAGCACGGAGGTGAGGCCGGCGTCTCCGACCAGTCCGGAGTAGTTGGCGACCATCGGGCGGCGCAGGTCCGCGTCGATCAGCAGGGCGCGCTGGCCGGTCTCGGCGAGGGCGAGCGCCAGGTTGGTGGCGATCATCGACTTGCCCTCAGCGGGGATGGACGAGGTGACCACGATGCCCCGCGAGGGGGAGCCCAGCGTGACGAACTCCAGGTTCGACCGCAGCTGCCGATAGTTCTCCGCCGAGTTGGACAGCGGCTCGACGGCGAGAACGGGACGCGGATGCTTGCCCCGCTCTTTCTGGATGGAGCCGAGCAGCGGAGCCTGGGTGACCGCGGCCGCGATCTCCGCGCTGTGCACGCGCGTGTCCAGCGTGGCCCTGAGCACGAGGATCAGCACGCCGACGATCAGGCCGAGCAGCAGCCCGGTGACCACGTTGAGGCGGGTGTTCGGCGATGACGGGTCTTTCGGCTCGCTCGCGTTCTCGATCACCCGGACGGACACCGTGGTCTGCCCCTCAGCGTTCTTCGGCGCGATCTGCTCGACCGTCTTGCTGAGGCTGGCGGCGACGGCGTTCGCGATCTTCGCGGCCTGCGCGGGGTCGGGGTCCGTCACCGCGAGTTCCAGGATGACCGTGTTCTGCGGGGTGCTGACGGCGATGGCGTCCGCGAGGCCCTTGGCGGTCACATCCAGGTCGAGGTCGTCGACCACCGGCTGGAGCACGACGGGCGACTCCGCCAGCTGGGCGAAGGACAGCATCTGGTTCTGGGTGTACGTCGAACCCTGGCTGAGGTCGCTGGCCGACCCGCCGAAGTTCAGCGAGAAGTAGAGACCGGAGGTGGCCGTGTACACCGGCTTCGCGATCTGTGACAGACCGAAACCGGCGAGGCCGCCGACGATGGTCGCGACCACGATCACGTACCAGTACCGCCGGAATGCGGTGAGGTACTGGTGCGTGTTCATGGACGGGCCTCCCAGGGAGTCGGATGTGATGGCAGGCGCCGCTCGCTCGCCGGGCAGCGAGCGGTGGATCGCTCGGGTGTCTGGCGGACGGCGGACGCGGTCGGGCGTCGTTGAAGGCATTCTAGGCGGCACTCCTCACCGGAGGACGCGCGTCGGTGCGAGTGTGACGCGGGTGCTCCTCCGAGTGGCCGTCCAGCATGACTCCCGCGGAATTGAGGGGGAGCAACTGCGTCGTCGCTGCGAGTCCGGCGACGAACCACACGAAGATCGAGTACTGGGTGATGAGGGCCACCGTCGCGAAGGCGGGGATCTGGGCGACCAGCGCGATCGTCGCCGGGCTTGCCTTGCGCCTGACCAGCAGGATGATGCCGCCGGCGAGAGCGACCAGGATGCCCAGCAGCACGATCACGCCGTTGGTGAGCCCGGTCAGGATGAGCTGGCTGTCGATCGAGCGGAAGTCCCCGAAATAGAGGTTGCCCGCCGAGTTCTTCTCGGCGGACGACGCGACGCCGATCGGGTTCATCGTGCCGATCAGCGAGAGCAGGTCCCCCCGGTAGTTCGCGCTGTCGCTCGCCTCGGAGCCGGCGTCGTCGAACACTGCGGCGACCAGCGGGAACAGCACGGCGGAGACGGCGAGCATCACGGCGACGAGCACGATCCTCGCCTTCCTGGTGATCGCGTCGCGCATGAACAGGATGCTCAGCACGAGCCCGAGGAGCGCGCAGATCATCCCGATCCTGCTGAAGGTGAACACGGTCCCGACCAGCATCAGCAGCACCATGCCCGCGCGCACCCAGAGCCGGAACGGCGCGGCCAGCGTGAGCGGAACCGCCAGAGCCAGGCTGGACCCGAGCGCGATGGAGTGGCCGAACGCCCCCTCGGCGCGCGGGACGCCGCCGCGCTCCTGGATGCTGCCCCAGATCGTGTAGAGCGAGTTGCCGGCGTGGATCTCCACGAACGGGTTCCAGTGCGTCAGCCCCTCGATGACGGCGAGGAGGGCGACGACGGTGAAGACGATGGCGATGGCGGCGTGCAGCCAGCGCGCATCCACCTTCAGCGGAGCGAACCGGCCGACCAGATAGGCGATGACGTAGTAGGTGACGATGCTGAACAGCGCGCTGACGGCGATGGATGCGCTGCCCGTGTAGAGCGAGCACACCGCGGCGACCACCACCAGCACCACCAGCCCGTCCACCCAGCTGAGCCGCAGGCGCGGGATGGGCAGCAGAGCAGCGAGCACGAGGAGCCCGGCCGCCGTCGCGGGAGGGAGGTAGTAGTTGCCGTTGAAGCCGACGTTGACGCCCAGCCAGATCGGCACGAAGGCGAGCACGCAGATCCAGACGCAGACGGCGAGCCTGGGCGAGCGGCGGAGCACGAGGAAGCCGACGAAGGCGACCACCAGCGCGAGCGCCAGCAGGAGCGACCTGTCCACGACCGGACCGGTCAGCGCCGCCATGTGAAACATCCTCATCACCCCCTTCCGCCCATGTTAAGCCAGCGGGCGCCGCAGCGCCCGTTCGAGTTCGCGAGCGCCGGTCGTCAGCGCGTGCGAGCGTTGCCGCGCACGATCGCGGCGATCCTGCGGCGGTAGGCGTCCGGGCTGTGCCGGCGTTCGGCCGCCTCGGCGTCCGAACCGACGTTCGCCCTGGTGTCTTCCCAGTCCGCGATGGTGCCGACGAGGGCGTCTGCCAGCGAGTCGGAGCTGCCGGGGACGACCGTGGTGGCCGTCGCGTATCCCGCCGTCGCCTCGAGAAGACCGCTCGTGGCGCTCGCGATGACCGGACGGCCGCTCAGGATGGCCTCGACGGCGGTGTTGCCGAACGGCTCGTCGGCGCGCGACGGCACGAGGACGACGTCGCCGCCGTGCACGTACTCCCACACCGACGGCTGGAACCCGCGGAAGCTGACCCTGTCGCCGAGCTTCTTCTTCTCGACCTGCTCGCGCAGTGCCGTCTCGTACCATTCGTAGCCGGGGAACACCGCTCCGACGAGGTCGAGCGTCGCCGGCACGCCGCGGCGGTCGAGCTCGGCGATCGCGTCGATGGCGACGTCGACGCCCTTGCGGGGAGAGAGCCTGCCGATGTACGTCACCCGCAGGTCGCCGTCGATGCTCGCCCGCACGGGCGTGCGCTCCGGCGGGCCGGGGACGGCGTTGTACACGACCTCCGCGCGGCGCTCCAGCGACGGGAACGACCCGCCGAGCACGCCGACGCTGAATCTGCTGTTGGCCACGATGGTGTTCGCGAGCAGCAGCGGCAGCGCCAGGATGCGCCGGAGCAGAGGGGAGGCGGAGCTCTCGCCCTCGTGCACGTGACAGAGCACGGGCACGCGGGCGAGGCGTCCGAGTCCGATCCAGAGGGGCACGGTGACCGTGTTCACGTAGACGAGGGCCGGACGCTCCTGGCGGAGCATCCGCATCCCGTCGACGAGGCCGCGGACGGCCGTGCCGACGAACCGCACGAAGCCGAGGGGGCGGAGGGCGCTCTTGCGCACCACGGGTGCCGCGCACCTCCTGACCCTCGCCCCGCGGGCGACGACTTCGGGCAGCAGCGGGCCGTCGTCCGGCACCGTCACCACCACATCCCAGCCATCGTCTACGAGGGCGGTGACGCTCTCGAGGAGCACCCGGTCGGAGCCGTACAGCTCCGAGCTCGGGTGCGCCACGAGAACCGTGCGCCGCGTGCGGTTCATCCGGTCGTTCACTGTGCGGGCACCACCACGAAGTCATCGAAACGGGTGGTGACCGGGATGTCGGTCGCCGTTCCGGAGACGTAGGTGCGGAGTCCGGTGAACCCGGCGGCCTGGAGGGCTGCCGTCGCATCCGTGGAGGTCAGCTGCCAGGCAGCGGGCTCCGTGGTGGATGCGGACCACACCTTGGCCCTGATCGTGGTCGGCGACGTGCCGAACACCTGCAGGTGGATCTTCAGCTTGTCACCGGCAGCAACCGTCAGGTTGGGGACGTTGAGCGCGGACAGGGTCGTCGAACCCTGCATCAGCTGGAGCTGCACGGCACCGGTCGACTTGACCCATGCCCTGGCCTCGTAGTCGTTCGTGCCGATCATGCGGCCGATCGCCGAGTAGTAGATGCCGCCACCGGTCGCCGCCTTGTCGGCGGAGACCGTGACCGTCACATCGGCACTCGTCTGGGTGACCGTCGTCAGCGTCGCCGTCTTCGTCATACCGGCAGGCGTCACCTGCTGGCCGACGCCGTTCGTGACGTTGAAGCTGGTCGCGCCGCCGGAGAGCGTCCACGCCCCACCCTTGTCCGCCGTTCCCCAGCCGTTCGTCACGGAGCGTTCGAACGCATCCTGGGCGAGGGCGTTGGGGGCCGGGTTGGTCGCGGTCACCGCGCGGGTGGTGGTGGCCGTGCCTCCCCGGTTGTCCGTCACGGTCAGGGTGATCGTGTACGGGCCGGCTGCAGCGTAGGTGTGCGTCGTGGTCGCTCCGGTACCTGTGGCTCCGTCTCCGAAGTTCCAGGCGTACGAGGCGATCGTGCCGTCCGGGTCAGCCGAGGCCGAACCGTTGACCGAGACCCCGAGGTTCGTCACCGTTGCGGTGAACGACGCGGTCGGGAGCTGGTTCGGCGGGACGGTCGTGGTGACCTGGTGCGAGACCGAGGTCGACAGACCCTGGTTGTCCGTCACCGTGAGGGTCACCGTGAACGTGTCGCCGGTGGCGTACGTGTGGGTGGCCGTCGCTCCGGTTCCCGTCGCTCCGTCTCCGAAGTCCCAGGCGTACGAGGCGATGGTGCCGTCCGGGTCGCTCGAGGTCGAGCCGTCGAACGATGCGCCGAGGTTCGTCACCGAGGAGGTGAACGCTGCCACGGGCGGCTGGTTCGGCGGTGCGGCCTGAACGGCGACACCCTTGGTGATGCTCGCGGTCGCGCCCTTGTCGTCGGTCACCGTCAGCTTCACGGGGTATGTGCCCGTGTCGGAGAAGGTGTGCGTCGCCGTCGCTCCGGTCGCCGTCGCTCCGTCACCGAAGTCCCAGGCGTACGAGGCGATGGTGCCGTCCGGGTCTGACGAACCGGATGCGTCGAAGCTCGCGTCGAGGAACGTCGCCGAGGAGGTGAACGCTGCCACCGGCGGCTGGTTCGGCGGTGCGGCCTGGACGGCCACGACCTTGGTCACGGTGCCCGTCCCACCCTGGTTGTCCGTCACGGTCAGCTTCACGGGGTAGCTGCCGCTCTGGAGGAAGGTGTGAGTGGCCGTTGCGCCCGTTGCGGTGTCACCGTCTCCGAAGTCCCAGGCGTACGAGGCGATCGTGCCGTCCGGGTCCGTGGACGCCGTGCCGTCGAAGCTCGCGTCGAGGAACGACGCGGAGGAGGTGAACGACGCGGTCGGCAGCTGGTTCGGCAGGGTGCCGGACGTTCCGAGCGAGTAGTGGTTCGCCACATCCTGAGCGCTCAGCACACTCGGGTAGACCGCAGCCTCGTCCAGCGTGCCGCTGAAGTACGGTCCGGTGGAACCCCAGGTGTTGTCGCCGCCGATGCGCCAGTATCCGCTGTATGCCTGCGCCTGCGTCTGCGGGTTGGTGCCGACGAGCTGGCCGTCGACGTAGAGGGCCATGCCGTTCGGTCCCTGCGACGCCACCGCCTGGTGCCACTGGTTGTTGTTCAGCGGGTTGGGCGATGTGATGGTGTTGGCCTGACCGGTCCAGACGCCGAACACGATGCGGCCGTCGTCCTGCATGTAGACGTGGCGGTCGTAGTTGCTCGACAGGCCGGTCTGCTGGTCGCCGAAGCCGATCAGCTTTCCGCCCTTGGTGGTGGTCGTCTTGAACCAGATCTCCTCGGTGTACACCGAGGGGTTGGCGAACTGCTGGTTGCTCGTCACGATGCCGCCGGACGATCCGGAGTTGTTCGTGTTGAACCGCACGGCCTTGTCAGCCGTGCCGGGCAGGACGCCGCTCTGGTTCTTGGTGGTCGCGGTGCCGGAGTACGTGCCGTTGTTGGTGTACGCGTCCGCGCTGTTGGCCACAGAGCCGCTGGTCTCGTCGAGGCGCCAGAAGATGTCCGGGTTGCCGTTGTAGACGGCAGCTCCGTATGCATCCGCGGGAGCGGGGGCGAGGGGGGACGGACGACCGGATGCGACGAACTGGTTCACCACGGTGCTGCGGTCGAGGACCGTCGGGTAGATCGACACCTGACCGATGTCACCGGCGAAGTAGCTGCTCGCCGGCTGGTTGGGCCATCCGCCGATGTTGTCACCGCCGATGCGCCAGTAGCCCTGGTAGTTCTGGCCGCTGGTCACGTCCGTGCGGCTGCCGACCTGCTTGCCGTCGAGGTACAGCCGCATGCCGTTGGCGCCGAGCGACGCGACGACCTGGTGCCACTGCCCGTCGTTGTACGAGCCGGAGCTGTTCAGCGTCGCGACGCCTCCCGGGTAGACGCCGAACCAGATCTTCCCGCTGTTGTCCATGTATACGTGACGGTCGTAGCTGCCGGACTGCCCGGTGTTCACGTTGCCGAAGCCGAGGATCTTGCCTCCGCTGGTCGACGAGGTGCGGAACCACGCGGACGCCGTGTACGTGTCTGGCGCCTGGATGGCGGTCTGCGTGACGGCCAGGCTGGTCGACCCGTTGAACGTGCTGGCGGTGGTACCCGTGATCGGGCCGGCCGCACCCTGGGTGACGGCGGTCTCCTGCACGTCGTTGAACCCGATGTGGTCGAAGCCCGTGGTGCCGCTCGACTCGTCCAGCGGCCAGTACGAGGATGCTCCCGCCTGCGTCACCGAGTCGGAGTACGCGCCTCCGCTGTTGGTGGCCGCGACCGTGATCGCGTTGGTGTCACGCGATGTGGTGTTGCCGAACGGGTCGTACACCTTCACGTGATAGATCGGATGCGATCCCGGCGTGAGCCCGCTGTCCACGAACCCGATCATCGGCCGGGTGTAGAAGTTGGAGCGCACGGTGGTCTGGTAGACCGGCGTGGTGCCCGCATCCCGGTACACCTTGTACGTGAGGTAGCCGTTGTCCATGTCGTACGTCGCCGCGAAGCTGACGCGCACCTGACCGGCGTTGAAGGACGCGGCCGTCGGGGTGAGCGGGATGCCCTGCGGGCCGACCTTGTTCGGCGCTGCGCTCGACACGGCGAAGCGGGTCAGACCCTGCTGCGCGATGCCGTTGACCGTCGGGAACTCGCCGCCGTAGACGACGTACTTGTCGTTGCCCGCGACGCTCCAGGTGGCCTGGCTCTGTCCGGTGAAGGTGCCGACGGACCACTTGGGGAACCAGTCGAGCAGCGACGGAGACGGGGTGCCCGCCCAGTTGAAGTAGCCGTACGGGTCGGCCGTGATCGTGCCGGTCGCCGCCTTGCTGAAAGCGATCGAGTTGTAAAACGTCCAGGTCGGGCTCGTCTGCGGGAAGCCGCCGATGTTGCCGCAGTAGTGCGGGTGACCCGCGACGTACAGCGGGCCGTCGTTCTGGGCGAAGATCGAGTACGTGTCTCCGTGGCAGTCCTCGACCCAGTTGATCGCGCCGGTGTTCGGGTCGGCGGAGAAGCTGCCCTCGAGGTTGCCGCCGGCGCCGAAGACGTAGCCGGAGCCGTAGACGCGGTCTGCGGTCGTGTACAGCGACGTGATGCTCGCCTGCGTCCCCGCGTTGCGCACGGTCTGGTTGGCGGCGAACGGCAGGATCGCCGCCGTGCTCGCGTCCACGGCGCCGAGGCCGTAGTTGGCGACGCCGCCGAGGTTCTGGAAGCGTCCGCCGACGATCAGCTTGGAACCGTCCTTGGTCAGCGCCAGCGCATCCACGGGGGCGTCTGCGTTGGCCTGCCAGTTGAGGGTCGAGCCGTCCGTCGCGCTCACCGCTCCGACGTACGCGCGGGCGACGCCGTTGATGCTGGAGGCGTCACCGCCCGTGTACACCGTGGTGTTCGAGGCCGCGACAGCGCGGGTCTGGCTCTCCATGATGGGGCGGAAGGCCGTCACGATGGTGTTCGTCGCCGTCGAGAACGCCGCGAGACGGTAGTAGCCCTTGCTGTCGATGGAGGTGAAGTCGCCGACCACGTAGATGCGCGACCCGTCGGGGGATGCTGTGATTCCGAGGGCCTGCGCGTTCAGGTTCGGCGCGAAGGGGAGGAGGCTGCCCGTGGTGATGTTGTAGGCGAGCAGGTTGTTGCGGGGGGTCTCGTTCGTGCCCGCCGGCGAGCCGTAGGGCCGCGCGGAGGTGAACTTGCCCGCGACGTACACCGTGTTGCCGACGACGACCTGAGCCCACACGACGCCGTTGATCTGCGGGGTCGGGAGCACGTCGTCGGTGACGGTGGCAGGGGTGGCGGGGTTCGTCGGGTCTGGTGGAGCACTGTCAGCGGAGGCCGGCGATGCGATCGCGAGTCCTCCGAAGACCAAGCCCACCGCTGTGACGATCGCGGTCAGGATGCCCAGCGAGCGAGCGCGTGGGCGGAGTTCTGTGGTCATGACAACCTCGGTGTCTGTTCGGGTCGGGTTGGGGGTTGTTGTGAGAGCAGGCCCTGGCGCGTCAGTAGGCGCCGACGGGATGGGTGAGCACTTTGACCGTCCGCCACATGATGACCAGGTCGCCGGTGAGCGACCAGTTCTCCACGTAGTAGAGATCGAGTCGGACGCTTTCCTCCCAGGAGAGGTCGGAGCGTCCGTTGACCTGCCACATGCCGGTGAGTCCCGGCTTGATGTACAGGCGACGGTGGACGTGGTTCTCATATCCCTCGACCTCGGAGCGCAGCGGAGGCCGCGGTCCGACAAGGCTCATGTCGCCGAGGAAGACATTCACGAGCTGGGGCAGCTCGTCGAGCGAGTACTTGCGCAGGATGCGGCCGACGCGGGTGACGCGTGGGTCGTCCTTGAGCTTGAACAGCACGCCGTTGCCGTCGCTTCTCGCCTGCAGTTCGGCGAGGCGCGCTTCTGCGTCGACGCACATGGAACGGAACTTGAACATCCGGAACGTCTCGCCGTTGCGGCCGACGCGCTCCTGCGAGAACACGACGGGGCCGTTGTCGTCGAGCTTCACGAAAAGCGCGACGGCGAGGAAGACGGGGGAGAGCAGCGCGAGTGCGAGGCCGGAGGCGAAGAAGTCGAACGCGCGCTTGAGCACGTGCTTGCCTCCTTCGAACTGCGGGATCTCCACGTGGATGAGCGGCAGCCCCTCGACGGGACGGAAGTGGATGCGCGGGCCGGCGACGTCGGTGAGGCGCGACGCGAGCACCAGCTCGGTGGCCGTGCCCTCGAGCTTCCAGGCCAGGGTGCGCACGAAGTCGCCGCCGGTCAGCGACTGGCCGGCGACGATCACGGTGTCGACGCCCAGGCGGGCGGCCGCGTCCGCGACGCCTTCGAGGTCGGAGACCACGGGCACCTCGCGGTCGGGGGCGGCGATGCGCTTCTTCATCGCCGCGTCCTTCTTGGCGCCCTTGCGCTTGCCCGTGTCGAGGGATGCGCCGACCACGTGGTAGGCGGCGCCCGACTTGTTGTGGATCTGCCGCACGACGTAGTCGACGTCGGAGAACCCTCCGACGACGAGTGCGCGGGAGAGGTAGTGGTCGAACATCCGCTGGCGGATCAGCCACTGCCGCCACAGCCACCGCGACGTCAGCACGCCGACGACCCCGAGCGGGAGCGCCAGCACGAAGTAGCCGCGGGCGATGTCGACCTTGGCGACCAGGAAGACGATGGCGAGCAGACCGAAGGTGAGCGCGCTGGCGTTCACGACCCTCTTGTACTCCGCGACGCCGACGCCGACCACGCGCGGGTCGCGCGAGTGGTTGACGGCGAGGGCGAACATCCAGGTCGCCGCGATGAGCATGGACAGCGTGAAGTAGTCGGTGCGGTATCCGGCGAACTGGGTGCCGGTGTCGTCGAGGCCGAAGCGCAGGAACATCGCGCAGAGCGTGGACGCCAGGATGATCGCGGTGTCGGTGATGAACAAGCGAGCGCGGTACTGCCGCGCCCAGGTGCGCTCAGAGCTGCGGCGCTGGGTCGGTGCGGCCGAACGGCCGATGGTGGTCAGGCGTGGTTTGAGTACGGTCATCGGAGCGCCCTCCCCGCGCTGCTGATGGATGCACCGACCGAAGAGCCGACGACGGCTGGGGGAAAGCCGTGGTCTCGAACGGCTTCACCGCCGCCGGCCCCGCTGATGAGGGTCGTCCCGTTGCTCCGCGCGCGCCGAGCGGCCCTCTGTTCGAGGGGGTTGAGCGAACGGGTCGCTCGACGTGGCGGATGCGGGTTCACGGGTCGTCCCTGCGTGTGTCGGGTTGGTGCTTTTTCGGGTGGCGTGAACCGGTGAGTCCCACTCGTGAGACCGACGAGCTTGTTCAGCGAACGGAAAGTGACTGTTTCTCACCTATTCACAAAAGTGAGATTACATCGTTTTTTCAGGTTCGCGTGAGCCCTCTATGGGGGTGATTATTACTCATCTTTGCGTGCGGGCGCTCTGAGGCGCGCCGGAACGGGACTCTCAGGCCCGTGTTTTCGCGTATTCCGACCCGGAACGGGTGCGTTCGACGAGCCCGAAATCCACCAGATACCGGCGCAGCAGAGCGGGGTCGTCCCCGAACCGCAGCAGCCGCTCGGACAGCTCGCGCTCGTCCACCACTTCGGAATCCCCGAGCACCGCGGAGGCGACCAGCGCCAGCAACTCCCGCCGCTCCCCGGCGTTCGCCGGGAACCGGTCGATGCGTCCATCCGCGTCGAGGAACCGCTCGACGCCGGTGCGCGGAGCCCTGCCCCGCGCATCCCGTCGCTGCGCATCCCGGAGGGCGTCGGCGAACACGGCGCCGTCGACCACCAGCGCGCCGTCCTGCTCCACCACGACCCCGGATGCGGTCAGCGCCGCCAGCGCGCGCCGCCGCCGCGCGGGCGACAGCCCCGCGCCGGCCGCGCCAGCCGTGCCGGCCGCGCCTGCGCCGCCCAGCACCACCTCCGCGAACACCACCCGGGCGTCCGCGTTCCCCAGCGCCGCCACGATCCTCCGCCAGTCGCCCACGTTATCCACACCCTCCAGCGATCGAGATACCAGTAACTGTGCCGCATCCCGGGCGTTTCGCGACAGATAGTGGTGTCTCGTCGGGTGTCGGAGGCGGGAGGTATGGTCGGGGTATGTGCGGACGGTTCGCGATGGACAAAGAGACGGACGACATGATCCAGGAGTTCGTCGCCGAGGGAGGCGACTTCCGGGACTGGCGGCCCAGCTGGAACATCGCGCCCACCGACCCCATCCCGATCTTCCTGGAGAGCAAGAAGAACGACGAGCCGAGCGTCCGACGGCTCGAACTGGCCAGGTGGTCGCTCGTGCCCTCCTGGTCGAAAGAGCTGAAGACCAAGGTCCCCACCTTCAACGCCCGCGCGGAGACCGCGGCGGAGAAGCCCATGTTCAAGGCCTCCGTCGCCTCCCGCCGCGCGATCGTGCCGGCCATCGGATACTACGAGTGGCAGACCGATCCCGTCACCAAGAAGAAGACGCCGTACTTCATCCACCTGCCCGACGGCGAGCTGATGGGTTTCGCGGGGCTGTACGCCTGGTGGGCAGACCCGGCCAAGGAACACGGCGACCCTGAGCGCTGGCACCTCACCGCCACCATCCTCACGGCGGACGCTGTGCACACGCTCGAGCACATCCACGACCGCAACCCCGTGCCGCTGCCGCGCGAACTGTGGGACCACTGGGTCGACCCGACCGTCGTCGGAGACCAGGCGCTGCTCGACGAGGCCGTGCGCGCGGCCGTCGGCGTCGCCGAGTCGCTCGCTTTCGACCGCGTCGGGCCGGTGACCGGAGACGGGCCAGAGCTCATCCGCCCGATCGACTGACTGGGGCCCGGCCGACCGCTCCGCCCCTACAGTTCCCCGCGGCGCGCGCCCGCCCACAGGTCGACGCCCGCTTCCACGGCCAGCTCGTCGATCTCGGCCAGCTCCTCATCCGTGAACGCGAGGTTGTCCAGCGCCCCGACGTTCTGCTCCAGCTGGGCGACGCTGCTCGCGCCGATAACCAGCGACGTCACGCGTTCGTCGCGCAGTGCCCAGGCGAGCGCCAGCTGCGCGAGCGACTGGCCGCGCCGTGCCGCGATCTCGTTGAGCGACCGCAGGCGCGCCACCGCGTCGTCGGTCAGCCAGTCCGCGTCGAGCGAGCTGCCCGCAGCGGCGCGCGAGCCGTCCGGGATGCCGTTCAGGTACTTGTCGGTGAGCATCCCCTGCGCCAGGGCGGTGAACCCGATGACGCCGAAGCCGGCATCGCCCGCCGCATCCAGCAGCCCCTCGTTCTCGATCCAGCGGTTCAGCATCGAGTACGACGGCTGGTGGATGAGCAGGGGCGTTCCGAGTTCGCGCAGGATCTCGGCGGCGCGGCGCGCATCCTCTGCACCGTAGGACGAGATGCCGACGTACAGCGCCTTGCCGGAGCGGACGGCGGTGTCCAGTGCCTGCATCGTCTCCTCCAGCGGAGTCGACGGGTCGGGTCGGTGCGAGTAGAAGATGTCGACGTAGTCGAGGCTGAGCCGCGACAGGGACTGGTCGAGGCTCGCGAGCATGTACTTCCGTCCGCCGCCGCCCTGGCCGTACGGACCGGGCCACATGTCCCAGCCGGCCTTCGACGACACCACGATCTCGTCGCGGTACGGGCGCAGGTCGTCGCGCATGATGCGCCCGAAGTTCACCTCTGCCGCGCCGTACGGCGGGCCGTAGTTGTTGGCGAGGTCGAAGTGCGTGATGCCGAGGTCGAACGCCCGCAGCACGATGTCCCGCTGCGTCGCGAACGGCCGGTCGTCGCCGAAGTTGTGCCAGAGACCGAGGGACAGCGCTGGAAGATCGAGCCCGCTGCGCCCGGTGCGGCGGTACTGCATCCGGTCGTAGCGCTCGGGGAGGGGGTGGTAGGCCATGCATCCACTTTTCCGTGTGCGGGCCGTCCTGTCCAACAGGCCGCGGTGATCCGATTCAGGGATGCGGTCGCTGAATCAGCCTTTGCTGCCGCTGCGCCTCAGCCAGCCGATGATCGCCGTGATGACGAACAGGATGAGCCCGATGATCGCCAGCCACAGCAGACCCTTGATCGCGAAGCCCAGGATCGCGAGCACAGCCCAGACGACCAGAAGCACGATGATGAGAGTGACCATGCAGGCAACCTAACTCCGCGCACCTGCGCCGCGTCAAGGTCAGCGTCTGGCTTTGCGAGCTGCCCTGTTGCGCGCGAGCACCCATCCGACCACGCCGCCGACCACGAACACCGCCACCACGAGCACCCACGTCGGCATCCGCAACTGCGCCCACAGCAGGTAGATGGTGGCCTGGTCGTTGCCCACCCCGTTCTGAATGGCCACGATCAGGAGCAGCACCACCAGGACGATGGCCAGCCACTTCCGTTTCAGAAACCGAACGACGGCGTTGTCCCTGCCGCCAGCATCCTCAGCACTCATGCGCTCAGTATGCTCGCAGGCCGGTCAGCCGCGCAGCGCTTCCGAGACTTTCACGCGAGCGCCGGTCCGCAGCAGCGAGTTGGAGTACACCCGGGCGCCGAGCGCGATCACCACGGCAGTGGATGCGACGAGCAGCACGAGCGACAGGATCGGCTCCCACCACTCCGCCGTTCCCAGGAAGATGCGCACCGGCATCCCGACCGGTGCGGCGAACGGCACGTAGCTCATGATCGCCATAACGGTGGGGTTGTCGTTGAAGAAGATCACCAGGAAGTACGGCACCATGATGAGGATCATCACCGGCGACGTCACCGAGCCGATGTCCTCCGAGCGGGAGACGAGCGAGGCGGCCGCTGCATACAGGGCGGCCAGCAGCACGAAGCCGATCACGAAGAACACCACGAACCAGGCGACAGCGGGACCGACGGTGCCGAGCAGCACCTGCTGGCCGGTGACCATCATCCCGAGGATCGCTGCGATGGCGATGGCGGCGATCTGGCCGAGTGCGAGGACGCTGTTCCCGACGACCTTGCCGGCGAGCAGCACGCGGGCGCTCACCGTCGACAGCAGGATCTCCACGATGCGCGTCTGCTTCTCCTCGACGACGCTCTGGGCGATCATCGTGCCGAAGGTCACAGCGGACATCATGAAGACGATCCCGAAACCGAGGGCGATGATGTAGACCAGGGCAGCGGGCTGCGCAGACGGGTCGAGCAGTTCCACCTTCGGCTGGATGCTCAGAGCGGCGAGCACGCCCTGAGGCGCGCTGTCGAGACCGATCACGGTCACGGGCGGCGTCCCAGAGCCGGGGACCACCACGGCGGACACGTCGCCGGAGCGCAGCAGCTCCTCCCCGGCGGCGCGTGAATCGACCTGCACCGGATCCAGGCCGTCCGCCCCGCCGACGACCTGCTCGGCCGACCCGACGACGGCGACCTTCGTGGAGCTGTCGCTCCCGCCGAAGATGCTGCCGAGCAGCACGGAGGCGAGCACGAGCAGCACGAGCACGGCCGCCGAGACGACGAACGACTTGCTGCGCAGCCGGGTGACGATCTCCCTGCGGGCGACGAGACCGACCCCGGATGCGAAGCCCGGGGCGGGCGGGGTGGTGCGCGTGGACGGGGTGCCGGTGGATGCTGATGCGCTCATTTGCCGATGGCCTCTCGGAAGATCTGTGCAAGGGAGGGGTTCTGGGGTCCGAAGCTGACCACGCCGCCGTCGGCCGTCGCCCGCTTGAGCACAGCCTGCGCCGTCGCGTCGTCGGACTCGAACAGCGCGTATCCGCCGTCGAAGTCGAGCACGGTGACACCGTCGAGCCCGCGGAGCCAGCCCGCGTCGCCGGAGACGAGCAGCTCGTAGCGTCCGCCGCCGTGCTCGCGCCGCAGTTCGTCCGTGCCGCCGGAGACCTTGACCTCGCCATCGGCGATGATCACGAGCTCGTCGCAGAGCCGCTCGACGATGTCGAGCTGGTGCGAGCTGAACAGCACGGGGGCGCCGGAGGCCGCGTAGTCGCGGAGCACGCCGACCACCACATCCACCGCCAGGGGGTCGAGCCCGGAGAACGGCTCGTCCAGCACCAGCACCTCGGGGTCGTGCACGAGGGCGGCGGCGATCTGCGCCCGCTGCTGGTTGCCGAGGCTGAGGCTCTCCACCAGGTCGCCGGAGCGCTCGCCGAGGCCGAGCCTGTCGAGCAGCGCGTCGGTGTTGCGGGAGGCGGCAGCGGCGCTGAGGCCGTGCAGCCGCGCCAGGTAGACGAGTTGCTCTGCGACCTTCATCTTCGGGTAGAGGCCGCGCTCCTCCGGCATGTAGCCGAAGCGGCGGCGGTCGTCCGCGGTGAGCGGCTGGCCGTCGAGCAGCACTGCGCCGCCGTCCGCGGCGAGCACGCCGAGGATGATGCGCATGGTCGTCGTCTTGCCCGCGCCGTTGCCTCCGACGAAGCCGGTCATGCGCGCTCGCGGCACCGTGAAGCTCACGTCGCGCAGCACGAGGCGGTCCCCGTAGCGCTTCTCGACGTTCTGGATCTGCAGCATTGTCGCCGTCCCTTCCGTGGTCGATTCCACGCTACGGATGCGCGGGCGAGCACCGCATCCACCTGCCGTCGTCCGTCGCTCGGCGGAGGGCAGGCGGGTCAGCGCCCGGCGCGGGTCAGCGCCCGGCGAGCCCGTTCTCGTAGGCGAAGATGACGGCCTGAATGCGGTCGCGCAGTCCCAGCTTGAGCAGCACTTTCGAGACGTGCGTCTTCACGGTGGCCTCGCCGAGGTAGAGCCGCGCGGCGATCTCCGCGTTGGACAGGCCGCCGGCGAGGAGGCCGAGCACTTCGCGCTCGCGGTCGGTGAGGTCGTCGACCGCGGTGCCGGTGGCGGTTGTCGCACCACCCGCCAGCGCTCCCGCCCGCCCATCGCTGAACCGGCTGATCACCTGGCGGGTCACATCCGGAGACAGCAGCGCATCCCCTCTGGCGAGCACGTGCACCGCGTTGACCAGCTCCTCCGGCGACGAGTTCTTCAGCAAAAACCCGCTCGCGCCCGCCTGCAGTGCGGTGAAGAGGTAGTCGTCGCGGTTGAACGTGGTGAGCACGAGCACGCTGGCGGCGAGGTCGGGCCTGGCGACGATCTGCCTGGTCGCCTCGAGCCCGTCCATGCCGGGCATCTGCACGTCCATGCAGATCACGTCCGGCTGCAGTTCCTCGCAGAGCCGCACGGCGGTCCGGCCGTCGCCCGCCTCGCCGACCACCTCGATCGCGTCGTCCGACTGCAGGATGATCCGGAATCCGGCGCGGACGAGTTCCTGGTCGTCGGCGAGCAGTACCCGGATGCTCACCTCGTCACCTCCGCGGCGAGCGGGAAGCGCGCGCGGACGAGGTATCCGCCGCGGCTGCGCGGACCGATCTCGATGCTCCCTCCGACGGACGCGACCCGTTCGCGCATCCCGAGGTGCCCCATCCCGGCCCCGGATGCGGTGGCGGAGCGTCCTGCGCCGAGCCCGGTGTCCGACGCCTCCACTTCGAGGCTGTCGTCGGTGTATCGGAGCCGCAGCTCGGCGGTCGCCCCCGCTCCGCCGTGCTTCCGGGTGTTGGTGAGCGCCTCCTGCGCGACGCGGTACACACAGAGCCCGATGGTCGCCGGCACCGCCCTGCGGCTGCCGATGACGTGCAGCCGGGTGGGCAGGCCGGCGCCGACGGCGTCGTCGACCAGTTCGCCCAGCTGGTCCACGCCGTGCGTCGTCGCCGCGTCGCCTGCGGGCGCCGCCTGGTCATCGCGCAGGGCGCCGAGCAGCAGCCGCAGCTCGTCGACGGCGGTGCGCGCACTCGACTCGACGTTCAGCAGCGAGGAGCGGGCGGCGGCGGGGTCGCGGTCGAGCACGAGCCGCGCTGCTCCCGCCTGCACCCCCATCACCGATACGTGATGCGCGACGACGTCGTGCAGCTCGCGGGCGATCCGTACCCGTTCCAGCGCGATGGCCTGCTGCTGGGTGCGCTCGCGCTCCTCCGCCAGTTCGAGTGTCAGCGTCTCCAGCTCGTGCCTCGCACGCGCCGACCGGAATGCGGCGTCGCCGAAGTAGTACGCGCCGCCGAAATAGAGCAGGTTGATGATGATCTGGATGAGACCGAACGCGACGTACGGGGAGAGTGTCCCCTCGCGCGACAGCTCCGGGACCACCGAGCTGATCCCGGCGGTGACGATCAGGTTCCAGAACAGCCAGACGAACATCGCGGCGATGATCGCGAGTCGCAGCACCGTCGCCAGGGTGCGCCTGCGACCCCACGCGCCGAGCGTGTAGACGGCGATGAACAGGGCGATGTTCGAGAACAGGTACTCGCCGACCCGGAACTCGCCTCCCCACCAGAACGCGACGGCGGAGCAGATCGCGACCGCCTCCGGCCAGCGCCGCCGCACGGCCAGCGGCGCCCCGCTCGCGACGGCCCAGACGATGCTCACCCACGCTTCCGAACTGCCGTACATCCCGGTGCGCTGGTAGAGGAACACCGAGCCGATCATCGCGGCGGTCAGGACGACCGCGAGCACGACGTCCGCTCGCCGGCCACGGGCATCCGGAGCTGGACGGTGCCACTCGCTCGCCGGCGCGGCCAGCAGTCGTGGTGATGCGCTGGTCATCCTCCAACGCTAGCGGTGGATGCGCGGCGGCGGATCCGTCGTGCGGGGGAGGCGGCGCCGGTCCGGATGCCCAGCCGCAGCCCGTCGTCGGGGGTCGAAGGCAACGGCGCGAACCCGAGCCGCCGATAGAAGGCCTGCGCCCCGGTGTTGCGCTCGCCGACCCCGAGCTGCACACCGGGGACGCCCGCATCCGCCAGCTGGCGCAGAAGCGTGGCCATCAGCCTGCGCCCCCAGCCCTGTCCCTGTGCCACCGGCAGGAGGTCGATGTGCAGGTGGGCGGGGAACAGTTCGTGGTCCGGGCCGATCAGGTGCGAGGTGGAGTGGCCGACCAGCGCGAGGCTCTCGGTCGGCGTGGTCGGCGGGTCGACCAGTGGATGAGCGGCCGCGAACCGTGGGAGCCACTCGCGGCGGTACCGCTCGGCGAAGACCACGCTGTCCGGGGTCGCGACGATGTACCCCACCGCCCGGCCGCCGATGTCGAGGACGTGCGCGTGCTCCGGTTCGAGCTCGAGGTACGGCAGGAGGAAGATGTCGGCGAGCAGTCCGTCGTCGGCGTACTTCCCCGTGGCGTCGCCGCCGGAGTCACCCGTCAGGAGGCAGACTCTGGACAGCGACGCCACATCGCCCGGGGCATACGGCCGGATCACGCACGGTCACCGGAAGGGAGGTCGGCGATCACGTTCCCGAGACTCGCGCCTGGCCGGTGGGCATCGACCACCGCCCAGAACGTCCGAAGGAGGATGGCCATGGTCAGGCGGCGCCGAGGGCGGCCCTGAGACTCGGCGCTGTCGCCATCGACGCGCGCGCGGCGTCAGCACTGAGGCCGCGCAGCAGCATGAGAATGGCGATCTTCACCGAGCCGTCGCTCTGGGCCAGCGTCTCCGCCGCCTCCGCCGGGGTGCAATCGGTGACGAGCATGACAGTGCGCTCGGCGCGCGCACGCAGCTTCTCGTTGGTGGCGCGGAGGTCGACCATGATGTTGCCGTACGTCTTGCCGAGCCTGATCATCGCGATGGTGGAGATCATGTTGAGCACGAGCTTCTGCGCCGTGCCCGCCTTGAGCCTCGTGGAGCCAGCGATCAGCTCGGGGCCGACGACGACCTCGATGGCGTGGTCGGCGACGCGTCCGATGGTGGAGTTGCTGTTGCAGGCGATCGCGACGGTGAGCGCGCCGATCTCCGCCGCGTACTCCAGCGCGCCGACCACATACGGGGTGCGACCGGATGCGGAGATCCCGACCACGACATCCATCGCCGTGAGTGCGATCCCGCTGAGAGCGTCCGCCCCGCCCTGCGGGTCGTCCTCGGCGTTCTCCACCGCGGTCCGGATCGCGCCGTCCCCTCCCGCGATGATCCCGACCACCAGGGAGGGGTCGACGTTGAACGTCGGAGGGCACTCGCTGGCGTCCACGATGCCGAGCCGTCCCGGGGTGCCGGCTCCGATGTAGATGAGGCGACCGCCGTCGCGCATCCGGGCGGCGATGTCGTCGATGGCCGCTGCGATGGTCGGCAGCACCACGGCGACCGCGGGAGGGACGCTCTCGTCGTGCTCGTTCATCAGCTCGACCAGCCCCGCTGTGCTGAGCATGTCGAGGTCGCGTCCGTCTTCCACGATCGCTTCTGTCGTGAGCGTGGAGAGCTCGGCGAGGAGGAGGTCGTGGGGACCTCGCGCTCTGTTGAGGATGTCAGACACGGATGGCATACCTTTCGTGGGGAAGGTCACGGCGGGCGGCGAGGATCGCCGCTCCGTCCAGCGACGATCCGGAGGGGCGGCGCGGGGACAGGTGACGGCGGCCCAGCTCGTCGAGCAGCCTCCGCAGGAACTCGGGGTCGTCGGTGAGCCCGCCGATCACGGAGACAGGAGAGCCGGGGGTGGCGACGGAGGCCGCCGCTGCGGCGAGGTGGTCGATGGCGGCATCGACGATGCCCTGCGCCACCTGGTCGCCACCTCGCGCGTTCGCAAGGACGACGGGGGCGAAGGAGGCGAGTGCGCGTGCGACATCGCCGCCGCCCATGATCGCGCGCGGAAGGCCGACGAGGTCCCCGGCGATGGAGGCTGCGTCCTCTTCGAGCGCCGTGCGCGGCCCGCGGCCGTCCGCCGCCCTGAGCGCCGCGACGAGGCCGGCCTGGCCGATCCAGCGACCGCTGCCCTCGTCGCCGAGCCACGGGCCCCAGCCGTCCGAGCGCCGCGCACTGCCGTCGTCTCCGACCTCGAAGGCCACCGCGCCCGTCCCGGCGATGAGGACCGTCCCCGCTGCTCCGTCGAACGCGCCGATGTGCGCGGTGAGCACGTCGGAGGCGATGGCGACGCCGAAGCCCCAGAGTTCGCGAGCGCGCTCGGCGGCCCGGCGAGCGGCATCCCTGTCGGAGTCGGCGCCCGCTGCACCGATGGCGAGTTCGGTGACGCGAGCCAGCTGCTCCGCGCCCAGCGACGCGACGAGGGGGGCGATGGCCGCGATGGCCAGCTCGGCGCCCCCTTCGGCAGCGAGTCCGGGGAACCCGTGGCCGCGGACCTCGGTGGATGCGCGCCCGGCGTCGAGCCGCACCCGGCAGTTGGTCTTGCCGAGGTCGACCGCAATGTGGCTGCGTACGGCTTCTGTGCTCACGTCGTCCTTATCCATCGGTGATAGAGACAATTTACATGGATCAGCGATCCAAAGTAAATGATTGACAAACGGCCCGGCGCGTCGATAGCGTGACTCGCCAAGCGTGAAAACGAGCGGAGGGAGCCGACATGGCGAACGGTGTCATTAGTGTCGTCCCTGTGAGCATCCAGACCAACATCCAGGCGCACGTCGAATCGTTCCCGCCCACCATGCGCCGCGTCGCCGACGCGATCCTCGAGCGGCCGCAGATCGTCGTGGAGAACACGATCACCGAACTCGCCAGGGCGTGCAACACGTCCGAGGCGTCGATCGTGCGCTTCTGCCAGTCGCTCGGCCTCACCGGCTACCCGCAGCTCAAACTGCAGCTCGCGGCGGAACTGGGCAAGGAGTCCGCGGAGTTCGGCAGCACAGGCTCCGGCACATACGGCGCGGACATCAGCCCGTCCGACACGCTCGCCGAGATGGTGTCGAAGATCGCCAGCAGCGAGATCCTCGGCATCAGGGAGACGGCGGACAGCATCGACATCGCGGTGCTCGAGCGGGTGGTCCGCAAGGTCGAGCGCGCCAAGCGCGTGGTCGTCTTCGGCGTCGGGGCGAGCAACGCGGGCGCACAGGACCTCGCGCAGAAACTGCTGCGCATCGGGCACATCGCGCTTGCTTTCACCGACGCGCACGACGCACTCGTGTCCGCCGCGCTGATCGGAGCGGGGGATGTGGCGATCGGCTTCTCGCACAACGGCAAGACCAAGGAGACCAACGCCTTCCTGCGTGGCGCCCACAACGGTGGGGCGTACACCGTCGCCATCACCAACGTCCCCGATTCGCCGCTCTCCGAGCACGCGGACGACGTGCTGCGCACCGCGGTGCGCGAGACCACGTTCCGCTCCGGCGCGATGGCGAGCAGGATCGCGCAGCTCACGCTCGTCGACTACATCTTCGTCGGCGTCGCCCGCGGCCGGTACGACCGCACCGTGCAGGCGCTGAAGAGCACATACGAAATCGTCAGAGAACTCCGAGAAGAAAACTGAGCGCTGCCTCCATCCGGCGTCCCCCGTGCGTCGGTGCGATGCCGCGCGCCCACGGAAGGATAACCATGACAACCCAGCGCGCCCGCACCGGCGTCGAGATCGCCGCGGAGGATCCCGGACTGCTCGGCGGCAGGCGGATCGGCCTGCTCACCAACTTCACCGGCACGACACCCGACCTCGGCCGCACGGTCGACGCCCTGGTGGAGGCCGGTGCTCCGGTCACGGCGCTGTTCGGGCCGGAACACGGGCTCAACGGTTCTGTGCAGGCCGGCGAGACCGAGACGAGCACACACGACGCCCGCACCGACCTGCCGATCATCGAGACGTATCTGAAGTCGGGCGAGGAACTCGATCGCCTGATCGAGGACTCCGGTGTCGACACCGTCGTGTTCGACATGCAGGACCTCGGAGTGCGCTACTACACGTACATCTGGTCGCTCTACGACTGCCTGCGGAGTGCAGCGCGCACCGGCGTGCGGTTCGTGGTCCTCGACCGCCCGAACCCGCTCGGTGGAGGCGTGCTCTCCGGACCGGGGATCGACGTCGCCGGGTTCGGCAGTTTCGTCGGGCGAAGCGACGTGCACCAGCGCCACGGGCTCACCGCCGGCGAGCTGGCGCGGCTGTTCAACACCAGGGATCTGCCCGCCGACGGTCTCTCCGCCGACCTCGACGTCATCCGGATGGAGGGCTGGGACGCATCGGCGGACTTCGACGCCACGGGGCTGCCCTGGGTGCCGCCATCTCCGAACATGCCGACGCTGGATACCGCGTACGCCTTCACGGGGACCGGCATCTTCGAGGGGACGAACGTCAGCGAGGGCAGGGGCACGACGCGGCCCTTCGAAATGCTCGGGGCGCCGTACATCGATGGCCGGCTCGCCGCGCGGTTGCGGGATGCTCGCATCCCGGGAGTGCTGTTCCGCGAGCTCTGGTATTCGCCGACGTTCCACAAGTATGCGGGGGAGACCGTGCGGGGGGTTCAGCTGCACATCGTCGATCGCAGCGCCTTCGATCCCGTGTCGACCGGCCTCGCGATCCTGGACGCCGTTGCGGAGCTCTACCCGGACGATTTCCGGTTCCTGGAGCCCGGCCAGCGGGTGGAGTCCGGCGAGCGCGGGTACGCGGTCGACCGCCTCTGGGGCTCGTCCGCGCTGCGTGATGCCGTCCACGCCGGTGAGCCGGCGGCAGCCCTGAATCCGGGCGTCGTGCCCGTCCAGGACGTCTACGGCGACGATGTCCTGCTCTATTCGCGCGTTTCGTCCGTGTAACGAGCGCGTAAATGATTACCGCATCTATGGCGGTGGTTGAAAATACTTGACATGGTTCCATCAATGAAGGTAATTTCGGTCCAAGGCCAGGATGCGCCGGCACACCGAAGTGAAAAGGCACGAGGAGATTCGATGCAGCAGTCCACGTCCACCGCGACGATCCGACCCTTCCAGAGCGGCGACGGCCCCCAGATCGCCCAGGCCTGGACGGCCGCTGCGTCGGCCGACGGAATCACATACGACCGGTTCCGCGACATGTTCCTGCTCGACCGCAACTTCGACGCATCCGGCCTCCTGGTGGCCGAGGCGGACGGCGAGATCGTCGGAGCCGCATACGGGGTGCACCGCAGGATCGCCGCCGACGGAGCCGACCTCGAGCCGGACTCCGGCTGGGTGCCGTTCTTCTTCGTCACCCCGGGCCACCGCAACCAGGGACTCGGAGCCGCACTGGTCGGCGGCGTCATGGAGTGGCTGGCGAACAAGGGCGCGAAGACCGCGTACTTCTCGTCGTACACGCCGAACTACTTCCTCCCCGGCCTCGACGCCGCCCGCTATCCGGACGCCGCCGGGCTGCTCGCCAAGCTCGGCTTCACCACCCAGTACGAGTCCGTCGCAATGGACAGGACGCTCAACGACTACGAACTCCCGGAGCGCATCCGGGAGAAGGTCGCGTCCCTCAGGGCGGACGGCTGGACGTTCGGCTCGCCGACCGGGGACGACCTCGTCGACCTGATCGACATCGCCGGCTCCCGGTTCAACCCCGACTGGTCGCGCGGCATCCGGGAGGGCGTGCTCGGCGGCCAGCCGCTCGAACGCATCATCTCCGTGCGCAACCCGGAGGGCGTGATGCTCGGCTGGGCGATGCACGGCACGTACGAGAACGTGCTCGAACGCTTCGGGCCGTTCGGCGTGCTGCCGGAGAGCCGCGGGACGGGCCTCGGCGAGATCCTCCTGCACCTGACCCTCGAACGGATGCGCGCACTCGGCGCCCACAGCGCCTGGTTCCTCTGGACAGAGGAGACCTCGGCGGCAGGGTACCTGTACGCCAAGACCGGTTTCACCGTAACTCGCACCTTCGCGATCCTGCACGCGCCGCTCGCTGCCTGAACAGCAGCGTCCACCCCACCGAGAGGAAAACCATGAGAACAGCACTGTTCGGCCGCAGAGGCCGAATCGCCAAGGCGGCACTCGTCGTCGGGGCGGCAGCGCTCGCGCTGTCCGCCTGCAGCGGTACCGGTTCGTCGGGAAGCGACGACGGCAAAGTCACGCTCACCTTCCTGAGCCACTACGGTCAGGACCCCATGAAGAGCGGCATGACCAAGATGATCGACGAGTGGAACTCGTCCCACCCGGACATCCAGGTCAAGCAGCAGACGGTCAACTTCGACGACCTCCTCACCACGCTCAACGTGCGTCAGACCGGCGGCAAGGGTGCCGACATCATGAGCTCGTACTCCCTCTGGGGTGGCCAGCTCGCCGCGAACGGTGTGCTCGACAAGCCGTCCGCCGAGGTCGCGAAGGACATCAAGGACAACTACAGCGAGGCCGCGGCGGCATCCGTCACCGGTGCGAACCAGGTGTTCGGATATCCGACGGAGTTCAACACGTACGTCCTGTATTACAACAAGAAGATCCTCGCCGACGCCGGGTACGACAAGCCGCCTGCCACCTGGGATGAGCTCAAGGAGATCGCGAACAAGACCACCAAGAAGGACGGCTCCGGCAACTATCAGGTGGTCGGGCTCTCCCTCATCCAGGACGGCGACAACCAGACCGCCCACCCGTTCCTTTCGTTGCTGGATTCGGCGGGCGGCAAATTCCTCGAGCCGAACGGCGACTCAGCGCTGAACGGCAAGGCCAAGGAGACGATGCAGCTCGAGGCCGACCTGGCCAAGTCCGGGGCGACGACCACGTCGATCATGCCGACGAAGACCTTCCCGACCAACGGCGTCGCCATGGCGATCCAGGCCGGCTGGTGGATCGGCAGCCTGAAGACGCAGATGAAGGACGAGTACTCCAACGTCGGCACCGCTCCCGTTCCCGGCCCGGAAGCAGGGGACAAGGGCTCGCTCGCGTACTCCTTCTTCACCGGGGTGAACTCGGGCAGCAAGCACAAGAAGGAGGCCTGGGAGTTCCTCACCTGGCTGAACTCCAACAAGAACAAGGAGGGCGTCACCGAAATGGGTGACTTCCTGGCGACGAACGGCCTCATCCCGCCGCGCAAGGCCGACGCCGACATCCTCGGCCCGAAGCTGCAGGCAGAGGATGCGAACCTCACGCCGATCTACGACGCGGCGAGCTACGCGATGGCCGAGTCCAACGCCGCCAACGCGTACAAGGCGAAGACCTCGCTGCACAACGCACTCAACGAGATTCTTGTGAATCACGCTCCCGTCGATCAGACCTTCAAGAACCTGACCGCCGAGATCGACCGCAAGTAGCAATCCGGTGGGCAGGGTCGCCCCCGCGGCCCTGCCCACCCCCTCAGAAGCAGCCACACAGGCGGAGACGACATATGACTGGAATGTACGCGAGCGCGACGCGCGAAGCGGCGAGCCAACTGGGCGACGCGGAGCTCTCTGCGCCGTCCAGGGTGAAATCCCGGAGGTTCAGGAGGGAGGGCAGGGCCGGCTACCTGTTCCTGGCGCCGTCGCTGCTGTTCTTCCTCGTCTTCCTGATCCTGCCGTCGTTCTTCGCGATCTTCCTCTCCCTCTCGCAGTGGGGAGGGTACGACCTCACCCAGATCAAATTCATCGGGGTGGAGAACTACTCCGACATCCTCAACTTCAACAGCACGTTCCTGTCGCCGATCCTGGTCAACACGTTCGTCTTCGCCGCACTGTCCGTGATCCTCGCCGTCGCCGGTTCGCTCCTCGTCGCCCAGTGCATCGAGCGCCTCCGCTTCCAGGGTTTCTGGCGGTTCCTCTACTTCCTCCCCGTGGTCGCCACCGTGGTCGCGATCGGCAACGTGTGGAAGATGATGTACCAGCCCTCCGGCCTCATCAACGGCCTGCTGAACGCGCTGCACATCAACTCGATCGGCTTCCTCTCCGACCCGAAGATCGCACTGCCCTCCGTCGCCGTCGTGCAGGCGTGGGCGTCCATCGGCGCCGCGGTGCTCATCCTGACCGCTGGAATCAAGTCGATCGACCGCACGGTGTACGAGGCTGCCGAGATCGACGGCGCCAACAGCTGGCAGACGTTCTGGGGGATCACGCTCCCGCTGCTGCGGCCGTCGCTGGTGTTCGTCTTCATCACCCAGGTGATCGCCGGACTGCAGTCGTTCGCGCTCATCATCGTGATGACGAAGGACGGCGGGCCGGTCAACTCCACGAACGTCGCGGCGTTCGAGATGTACCAGCAGGCCTTCAAGTTCGGTGCGTGGGGCACAGCGAGCGCGATGGCGATGGTGCTGTTCGTGATCATCTTCATCATCACCCTGATCCAGCTCTGGGTCAGCCGACGTTCAGGAGACGACGACTGATGGCTCTGCGCAACAAGCGGGTACGCACGCCCTGGCTCTCGTACAGCCTGGTCGCCATCGGCGGTGTGCTGATGGCGATGCCCTTCCTCGACATGCTCTTCAGCTCGTTCAAGGGCCCGGGCGAGTACGGCGTGCTGCCGTACCACTTCCTGCCGCAGGACTTCACCTGGAGCAACTACAGCGCCGCCTTCGACCAGCTGCAGCTCGGGCGCCTGTTCATGAACAGTGTGATCGTGACCCTGGTGGTCACGGCGTCCGTGCTCATCACGTCCGCGATGGCGGGCTATGCGCTCGCCAAGCTGCGCTTCCGCGGGAGGGATGTGATCTTCCGCTTCATCCTGGCGACGATGATGCTCCCGCCGTTCCTGCTGCTGATCCCCGACTTCCTCATCATGGTGAACTGGCCGCTGGTCGGCGGGAACAACATCCTGGGTCAGGGGGGAGACGGCGGTATGACGACCAACATCGTCTCGCTGATGCTCCCGTTCCTGGTGAGCGGCTTCGGCATCTTCCTGATGCGGCAGTTCATGGTCGGCGTGCCGAACGAGATGCTCGAGGCCGCGCGCATCGACGGTGCGGGCGAGTGGAGGCTGTTCTACAACATCGTGCTTCCGCAGGCCAAGCCGGTGGCGATCACGCTCGGCCTCATCACCTTCGTGGGCCAATGGAACGACTACATCTGGACGTCGCTGATCGCGTCGACCAACTCCGATCTGATGACGCTCCCTGTCGGCATCCAGCTGCTGCAGAGCTTCATCGACCCCAACCGCACGATGCCGATCGTCATGGCCGGAATCGTCATCAGCACCATCCCGGTGCTGATCATCTTCCTCTTCTTCCAGAAGTACTACGTGCGCGGCGTCATGCTCAGCGGCATGAAGTGACGCCGGCACGACGTGACCAGCGCGAACAACGAGAAACGGAGCGAAACGTGAGCAGGACAGTCCTCGCCATCGGCGGGCACATCGGAGACATGGACCTCACGGCGGGGCCGACCCTCGCCAAGATGGTGCTCGACGGAGACCGGGCGATCATCGTCGCGTGCACGTACGGAGAGCGCGGCCATCCGGCGCTGAGCCCGGACGAGTACCGCGTCCAGAAGGTGCGGGAAGGCGAACAGTTCGCCGCGGACATCGGCGCCGAGTTCCGGGTGCTCGACTACTCCGACGGCTTCCTGCCCGACGACGACGAGGCGGCCGGCCAGCTGGCCGACATCATCCGGGCCGAGAAACCGGACATCATCATCACGCACTGGACGAAGAGCATCCACCGGGATCACGAGCGTGCGGCGATCATCGCCGAGCGCGCCAGGTTCCTCGCCTCTCTTCCTCTCGACAGTCCGCTCGGGCGGCATGGCGTGAAGCAGTTCCTGCACGCGGACAACTGGGAGGACGCGGAGGGCTTCCAGCCCGACCTGTACGTGCCCATCCCGCAGGAGGCCTTCGACATCTGGCGCGCTGCCATCCAGAACCAGGCGTTCGCGCGCGGAGAGACGTACGGCTTCCGCTACATCGACTACTACACGGCGATGATGTCGGCGAAGGGCTGCCTCGTCGGCACGGAACGAGCGTGCGGGTTCACCGTCGGCGGCAGTTCGAAGTTCGAGCTCGCCGGACCGTGAGCACTGCCGCGCCTGCCGAGAGCGTGACCAGGAGGCACGCGATCGCACACGACGCGTCGCACTACCTCCTGGTCCCGTCGGCAGTGGAGACGCCCGGCACGGTGGCCGAGGTGGTCGAGCTGATGCGCCGAGTACGCGAATCCGGCGCATCCCTCACCTTCCGTTCCGGCGGCACCAGCCTCAGCGGGCAGGGGTCGACCGCGGGCGTGCTGGCCGACACCCGGCGGCATTTCCGCGCCATCCGGGTGCTCGACGACGGGATGCGCGTCAGCGTCGGCCCCGGAGCGACCGTCAGACAGGTCAATGCCGTCCTCGCCCGCCACGGGCGCAAACTCGGGCCGGACCCGGCGAGCGAGGTGGCCTGCACCATCGGAGGCGTGCTCGCCAACAATTCGAGCGGGATGGTCTGCGGCATCACCCAGAACTCGTACCGCACGGTGGAGTCGATGGTCGTCGTTCTGGCGAGCGGCACCGTGATCGACACGGCAGCGCCGGACGCCGACGCCGAGTTGGCCCGCGCGGAACCCGATGTGCATGCCGGGCTCTCCGCGCTGCGCGAGCGGGTGCTCGCAGACCCGGCGTCCGTCGCCACGATCGAGCGGCTGTTCAGCCGCAAGAACACGATGGGCTACGGCGTGAACGCGCTGCTCGACTTCGAGCGGCCTGTCGACATCCTGGCCCATCTGATGATCGGCAGCGAGGGCACCCTCGGCTTCATCTCCTCCGCGACCTTCCGCACGGTGCCGGTGCTGACGTCGGTGGCGACCGGCCTCGCCGTGTTCCGCACGCTCACGGAGGCGGCGGCAGCGACGAGCCTGCTCGCCGACGCCGGCTTCGCCACCGTGGAGCTGATGGATGCCACCTCGCTGCGCGTCGCACAGCAGCTCCCCGACTGCCCGACCGACATCGCCGCGCTCCCCGTCGACCAGCACGCCGCACTCCTCATCGAGTTGCAGACGGAAGACGACGCGGCGCTCGCCGCCGAGCTTCGCCGCACCGAGGCCACCGTGGATGCTCTGCCGGTGGTGCATCCGGTCCTCCTGTCTCAGGAGCCCGCGCGACGCGCCTCCCTCTGGCACCTGCGCAAAGGGCTGTACACCGCGGTGGCCGGAGCGCGCCCGTTGGGAACGACGGCGCTGCTGGAGGACGTGGTGGTGCCCGTCGAACACCTGGGTGCGTTCTGCGACGGCCTCATCGAGCTGTTCGACAGGTTCGGCTACGAGGACTCCGTGATCTTCGGTCACGCCAAGGACGGAAACGTCCACTTCATGCTGACCGAGCGGTTCGACCGTGCGGAGTCGCTCGACCGTTACCGCGCCTTCACGGAGGCGATGGTGGATCTGGTACTCCTCTTCGGTGGCTCCCTCAAAGCCGAACACGGCACGGGCAGAGTGATGGCACCGTTCGTCTCGCGGCAGTACGGCGACGAGCTCTACGCCGTGATGTGGCAGATCAAGCGCCTGCTCGACCCGACAGGGATGCTGAACCCCGGCGTCCTGCTGTCGGACGATCCAGGCTCCTACCTCCGCGACCTCAAGATCACGCCCGCTGTCGAGGCCGAAGTGGACCGCTGCGTCGAGTGCGGATACTGCGAACCGGCCTGCCCGTCGCGTGACCTCACCCTCACCCCGCGCCAGCGCATCGTCCTGCGGCGCGAGATGGCCGACGCGGAGCGGGCCGGCGACACGGCTCTGCTCGAACGACTGCGCGCCGATTACGAGTATCAGGGTGTCGAGACCTGCGCCGTCGACGGGATGTGCCAGTCTGCCTGCCCGGTCGGCATCAACACCGGCGACCTGGTGCGGCGGCTCCGCGCTGAGACGGCGGCGCGGCCGGCGGCGACCGTCTGGGGCGCCGCATCCCGTCAGTGGGGTGCCGTGACCGTCGGCGCAGCAGCCGCCCTCACGGTCGCCAAGGCGCTGCCACCCTCCGTGGTGAAAGCCGCGACCGTGCTCGGGCGCAGCATGCTCGGCGACGAACAGGTGCCGCTCTACTCGGCCGAACTGCCCGCCGGAGGCGCGGCACGCAGGCCGCTGGCCGCCGCCGATCCTGTCGCCGTCTTCTTCCCCGCCTGTGTCGGCACCATGTTCGGCGCGCCGCGTGGTGCGCTGTCCGCCTCCGAGGCGTTCCTCGCACTGTGCGAGCGGGCGGGAGTGTCAGTGACTGTCCCGGACGGAATCGGATCGCTCTGCTGCGGGACCCCGTGGAAGTCCAAGGGCTATACGGCGGGGTACGACCGGATGTCCGACAGCGTGCGGTCTGTGCTGCTGGAGGCGACGGACGGGGGCCGCCTGCCCGTGGTCTGCGACGCGAGCAGCTGTACGGAAGGGCTGGCGCTGATGGCGGCGACGGCGGGGTTCACCGTCGTCGACAGCATCGCGTTCACCGCCGAACGCCTCCTGCCCGCGGTGTCGGTCACGGAGCCGATCGGTTCGATGGTCGTGCATCCAACGTGCTCGTCCGCCCAGCTCGGCATCGACCAGGAGCTGGCGGCGATCGCATCCAGCATCGCCGCCGAGGTCGTCACGCCGGTCAGCTGGAGCTGCTGCGGGTTCGCGGGCGACAGGGGGCTGCTGCATCCTGAGCTGACCGCCAGCGCGACAGCGGCGGAGGCCGCCGAGGTGACATCCCGAGATCACGACGCGTACGCCTCCACCAACCGCACCTGCGAGCTAGGGATGACCAGGGCCGTCGGAGCGGACTACGAACACATCCTCGTCCACCTGGAACGAGCGACCAGGCCACCCGCCTGACCGGCTTCCGCCCCGTGCGTATGGCGCGATCGCACGGGGCGGAACATTCTTCTGCCCGCTTGTCGCGCGAATGGAGTCTCCATGCAGAACCCGGACATCGGCGACGACGAGGCGCTTCTGCGCCTGGTCAACAGTGTGATCTGGCCCGGCTTCCGCGGGCGCACCCTCCCAGGATGGGCGGAGGACGCCCTGCGCGACGGGCTCGCCGGGCTGGTCTACTTCGAGCAGAACATCGGAGGGCCGGAGGAGGTCCGTGCACTCTCTGCGCGCATCCACCAGCTGAACCCGGCCGCGGTGATCGGAGTGGATGAGGAAGGCGGCATCGTCACGAGGCTCGAGGCCCGCGACGGTTCATCGACGCCCGGCAATGCGGTGCTCGGCAGGGCGGACGACGTGGCCACGACCGAGGCCGTCTCCGCCTGGACGGGCGCCATCGTGGCGGCGGCGGGCATCGACATCGACCTCGCCCCGACCGTCGACGTCAACGTGGACCCGCGCAACCCGGTCATCGGCGTCCGCTCGTTCGGCGCAGATCCGGAGCTCGTCGCCCGGCACACCGCCGCGGCCGTCCGGGGCCTGCAGTCGGCCGGTGTCGCCGCGTGCGCCAAGCACTATCCCGGCCACGGGGACACCTCCACCGATTCGCACCTGGCGCTCGCCGTGAGCAATGCCACCGACCAGCAGTTCCACGAGGTGCACCTGCGCCCGTTCGCCGAGGCCGTGTCCGCGAGAGTGAAGGCCGTGATGACCGCGCACCTCCGGGTGCCGCAGCTCGGCGACGAGCCCGCCACCCTCAACCCCCGCGCGCTGGGCCTTCTCCGCTCGCTCGGCTTCGACGGCGTCATCGTCTCCGACGCCCTCGACATGGCTGCCATCCGCCACACCGTCGGGATGGGACGGGGAGCGGTGCTCGCGCTCCTGGCCGGGGTCGACCTGCTCTGCATCGGCAACCCCGTTCAGAACCCGCAGCACCCGGACGGCCCCACCGACGAGATGGAGTATCTCGACGTGCGGGATGCGCTGGTGGGCGCAGTGCGTTCCGGCGAGCTCCCCGCCTCCCGCGTCGCAGAGGCGGCGGAGCGCGTCGCCGCGCTGTCAGTCTGGGTGCGTTCCCAGCCGCGCGCGGCAGCAGCACCCCCGGCACCCGACCTCGACGCGATCGTCACCGCCTCCATCCGGATCGCGGGGGCCGCGCGTCTCGCCCCCGGCCCGCTGACCGTCGTGGATGCGCGCACCAAGCGCAACATCGCCGTCGGCGCCCAGGCCGACCATTTCACCCGCGCCCTCAGCAGCTACCGCGAGGTCGAGCGCGTCTGGCTCACCGATGCCGGGACGGCGGAGGACGCCGCCCGTCGCGCCGCCGACGTCCTCGCCTCCGCGGCCGCACCCGTCCTGATCGTCAACCAAGTGCAGAGCAACGCGCTGGAAGCCGGGGTCGTGGATGCGGTGCTCGCCCGCCGCCCGGAGACGGTGGTGATCGTGGCAGGCTGGCCGGGACCCGGTGAGCCCGGCGCGGCGGCGAACGCCGTGTACGCGTACGGCTCGGCGCGCGTGAACGCCGCCGCGGTGGCGAGGGTGCTGTGCGGCTGAGCGCGGCGGCGCGCCCCTCGCACCCCGCTCACCGCAGCAGCGCCTCGATCATGTCCTGCCCCAGCCGGGCGGCGACGATCGCGTCGAACGTGTACACCACGTAGCGGCCGCGTCTGCTCGACGTGATGAACCCGGCCTTCCTCAGGATGGCCAGGTGCCTGGACACCTCCGGTGCGCTCAGGTGCCACGCCTCTGCGAGGTCCGCCGTGGTGTGCGGGCCGCGGATGAGGCTTCTGGCGAGCCGGAGCCTGATCGGGTTGTCGAGGGCGTGCAGGCGTTGCTCGATCACGTCGATGGCGGTGGTGGACGCGGACGTATCGCCCGCGGTCACCGGATACTGGATGACGGGCGACCACTTCGGGGCGTGCACCACGAGCAGATGAGGGTGGCCGAGCACGCTCGGAAGAAAGGTGATCCCAGCCTCGCCCGCCGTGGTGGAGGCATCCTGCAGCTTGTCGACCACGATGCGCGTCGCCGCTTTGTCGGTGGTCACCGCGGGAGAGAGCACCTCCAGCATGCGCGGCAGGCCCGCGGTCGCCAGCAGGTCGTGCTTGACCCGCGCATCGGCGGCCAGCGCCGGCCGGAGGCGCCGCCACAGCTCGCCGAAGAACGCCGAGTCGCAGTCTTCGAGCAGCTGCCGCATCATCGCCCTGGCGCGCGGAGGGTCGGACAGCACGAAGTCGACGAACGCCAGCTGGCGCGGCCCTCTGGCGAGCGCTCGTTCGCGTGCCACCTCGCGCGCTCGCGCATCCACGAGCGGCGAGCCGAGCTCACGGTGGAGCGGGAGTGTTCCGCAACTGCTGGTCAGCAGGGCTGCGGACACCCAGAGCTCGTCGTCCAGCGCGTCGACCGAATCCAGTTCGTCGGCGAGCTCGGTGCCGGGGTGAGCGGGGAGGAACATGTCGGCGCGGGAGGTGCGCCAGAGGAAATCGGCGTCGATCAGCCGTTCGAGGAGGTGCGGTTCCGTGGATGCGGCCACCGCGGCGACCCACCCCTGCTGGGCCGGATGGTGGGCGGGCTCGACGAGGAGGTGGATCGCCGAGGCCAGCTCGGCGAGCGGGGACGGGGAGAACCGGTAGTCCTCCGTGCCGATCCTGCTGACGTCGATCGAAACGCTCATGCCGAGATTGTCCCAAGGATCACGCGCGATCCTGCGACCGATTGACGATAACGGTCAATCGGAGCGAGATCGGTGCGGGAAACGTCGATCGTGTGAGTCATGACAACGGCACCTCTCCGACACTCCCATCGCCTCAGCGCCCGCCTGGCCGCCCTGCTGCTGACGCTCTCACGGCTCTCCGCCGGACGGCGGTCGCGGTCACTGGAGAGTGCCCGGCTTCTGGCAGGACGGCTGGACAGCGCCGACGCGCTGCGCAGCAGCGCCGAGCGCAGACGGCTGTGGCTCTGACAGCAGCGAGAGCGCGTGCGTGATCGTGCGGGCGTCCCGTTCGATCGCGCCCGCCATCGCTGCGAAGGCTTCGCGCGTCCCGCCGTACGGGTCGGCGATATCGGCCTCCTCGCCGTTGACCGCGCCAGGGCGGGACGATCGAGCGAGATAGGCGGCCCGCACCAGGCCGGCGAACGAGTCGGCCTGGGCGGCAGACGGATGCCCGACCAGCGTTGCGAACTCCCGGAAAGTGAACGTTCTGCGAAGAGCGCTCGGCTCGCGGTCGAGCAACTCGCCGCGGTGCGCTCTGGTCATTGTCAGAACGAGGTCGCTCTCCGACAGGATTCGCCGATCCACCTGCCGGGGAGCAAACGATGCAGAGTCGATGCCGCGCAGGGTCAGCTCGGCGGCGGAGAGCGGATGGATCTGCGCGGCCACGAGAGCCGCCGTCCCTGCACTGACGACCTCGATGGACGTGACGTGCGCCGTGTGCAGGCCTCGCCGCAGGACCAGCTCTGCGAACGGTGAGCGACAGATGTTCGCTGTGCACACGACGACGACGCGCGCAGCCGTCATGAGCGCCTCCGCTTGGGGTCGAGGGCGGTCGGCTCCGGCCGGGGGGTGTCCTGCCCGCTTCCGAGCCTGCCCGCCCTCCGGCTTTTGCGCGAACGGTCACGCCCCGCGGGGACGGAGCTCGACTGGTACCCGTAGTAGCCCGCCTTGCTTCGCGATGCGTCGAGCCGGTTGAGGACGAGCCCGAAGAGCTTGGCGTTGACGAAGCGCAGATTCTCCAGTGACTGGGCCAGCTGATCCTTGTGGAGCCGCCCATCGGCGCTGGCCACGAGCAGGACGCCGCTGACGAGCGTCGCGAGAGCACCCGCATCCGACACATCGATGAGCGGCGGGCTGTCGACCACGATGACTTCGAAGTGCTCGCGCATCTGTCCCAGCGCGCGCTCCATCGCCGCAGACGACAGCATCTCGCTCGGGTTCGGGGGCAGGATGCCCGCCGTCAGCACGGAGAGCCCCGTGAAACCGGCGACAGGCTGGACAGCGTCTGCGAGGGGGATGCGCCCGGTCAAGACGGTGGTCAGACCGACCGAGCCTTCGAGGCCGAACGCCTTCGCGATGACCGGGCGACGGAGATCGGCGTCGACGAGCAGCACCCGCACGCCGGACTCGCCGAGCACGATCGCCAGGTTGGCTGCCGTCGTGCTCTTTCCCTCGCCGGGAATCGACGAGGTGACGAGCACGGAGCGCACGCCGCCGTCGACGTTCGCGAACTGGAGGTGCGTCCGCAACTGGCGGAACGCTTCGTGGCGCGCCGAGTAGTTCTGACTCGGCCGGAGCAGCAGGTCCTGCTGGCCGGACTCCGTCGTGATAGCTCCCAGGACGTTGGCGACCGCTGCCTGTTCCACGGCTTGCCGACCGCGCAGCCGGGTGTCGAGACGATCGACGACCAGCGCCGCCCCGATTCCGCCTGCCGCCCCGAGGAGCAGGCCGGCCGCGAGGTTGCGCAAGGTGCTCGGCTCGAAGGGCGAGCGCGGAACGTCCGCATCGTGAACCTTCCGCAGACTGACCGGCTGTTGCATGTGGTCGTTCGTCGCCTCCAGTTCGCCGACGAGTTTCACGAGCTGGTCGGCCGTGACGTTCGCGATTCGTGCCGCGCGGCGCGCGTTGTAGCTCTCTGCGCGGATCTCGATCAGGACGGTCTTCGGGGGCGACGTGGCGCTGATCGAGGTGGCCAGATCGTCCGCGGACAGCCCGGTCTCCGCTGCGACGGCATCCAGGACCGTGGGGCTCGTGGCCAGGGCGACATAGGAGGCGACGCGGCTCTGCGCGAACGCGTTGCCCTGGTTCAGGTCGCCCACCGACTCGTTGCCGTGGACGGCGACGAAGAGCTGGGACGTCGCGGCGTACCGGGGCGTGGTCAGCATCGTGACCGATTGAGCGGCACCGGCCGCCGCGAGCACGACGAGCATGATGAGGAGCCAGCGCCGACGGAGAATTCGGAAATACTCTTTGAGATCCATCGCGTCCTTCAGTGGTTCAGTGGTTTCAGTTGGCCACGCTCGAAAGCGTCGACCGGGCGAACGGGCTGGGTCGTCCAAGACGCGCTCGCGCACACGCCGAGCAGCAGCCACAGGAGCGGGGTCGAGAGGTCGGGGAGGCTGACGGACTTCGCGATCAGCAAGGCCACCAGCGACCAGAACGCCGGCTGAGCGGCCGGCGTCCCGAGAGCCCCGCGAGCCACGGAGAACGCGAAAGCCGCGAATGCCACCACGCCGATGACTCCCACGCTCGAGATGAGCATCGTCAGCAAGGACGACGGGCGGTTGACACCGAGTCCCACTCCGATGCCCCCGGTCTCGGCTGCCAGGCGGAGGGAGAAGAGGTCGGATGCGGTGCGCGTCAGATAGGAATCGCTTCCGACCTTGCCGTTGACGATCTGGTCGATCCAGCCGATGGTCTGCGCCCCGAATGCGACAGCGGCGGCAGCACCGACGATCGCCGCGAAGAGCACGTACGGCACGCTCCTGCCGTTGCTTCTGATCAGGTGCACGAAGATGGCCACGGCGGCGAAGGCCGCGAACACCACGACCCCGACAGCGGCCGTCCCCGAGGACGACAAGCCGAGATTGACGACGGCCAGGGCACCGAACCCGGCGTACATCACCCGGCCCCAGCCGCGGGATCGCGCGGCCGCGACCGCGAAGAAGGCCGCGGCCCCGAGCGAGAAACCGGCGAGTTCGGACGGCTCGTTGAAGATGCCGCGCAGGCGCGAACTCCCGCCGTCGGAGGTGTCGGAGTACAGGACGTTGGGGTTCGTGTCGAAGAACTCGTGCGGCCAGGCGATTCCGGCCATCGAGAATACGGCACTCAGGGCGGAGAGGCCGGTGCCGATCGCCAGCGGCACGGCAGCCACCGTGGATCTCGCGCCCGACCTGGCCAGGAAGAGCACCACCAGCGCGCCGACCAGCACGTAGACCGCCTGCGCGAGCGAGGAGACGCTGAAGGCCAGGCGTGCCGGCGCCACGACGGCGTTGTCGATGCCGTCGCGCGGTGACAGGACGGCCATTCCGGCGAAGAGCTTCGGCCCGACGATGGTGACGACCAGCGACCAGAGCACGAACACCAGGAGCATCGACCGTCCGCGGCCTGCGCGTATCCGGCGACGATCGAAGAGAAGCGTCACGGCGGCCAGCAGGCCGAGAAGGGCGAACGGTGTCAACGCGTTGCCGGCGACCACGACGGCGGCCGATGCAGGGAAGGCGGCGGATGCCGCCAGGACGTAGACGACGAACGACGGCCGGCAGAGGAAAGCCACGACAGCGGCCAGCACGAACAGGGCACCGAGCAGCGTCACGCCGACCTCCTCTCATCGCGCACAGGCTAAACTATGACATATTGAGTGGGTGATGACTTCGACTGGGGTGTTCAATCCATGACCCCAGATGGGCAGACTCCATTGCGCAGCACGACCGCCAGGGGCGGGATGGTCACTGCTCTGGCGAGTTGGGGACGTTTCCTGCTGCAGTTCGTGACGGTCATCGTCGTCGCGAGAGCGCTGGGCCCGGCCGCGTACGGATTCGCCGCTATCGTTCTGGTGTTCACGACGCTCGCCGAGGTGATTCGGACCTCTGGACTCGCGAATGTCGTCATTCAGCGCGGAGGCTTCGACAACGCGGTCACCAGTGCGCTGCATATCGTCGCGATCGCCGTCGGGATGGTGGGCGGCTCCGTCACCTCCCTCGTGCTGTGGTGGGCGACCGGAGCTCCCGGACTGTCACTGGTGCTCCTCGGTTCTGTGCCCGTGCTGGCCGGCGTCGCGACGATTCCGGCCGCTGTGCTCGGCCGTCGGCACGCGTTCCGGCGCCTTGCGCTGGCTGACGTGCTCGCCGCGGTGGTCGGTTGTGCGACGGCGATCGTGGCGGCGGCGGGCGGCGCGGCCGAGAACGCCCTCGTTCTCCAGGCGATCGTCACCGCCGGTGTCCTGGCGGCAACCCTCGCGATCATGGGTCGCTGGCAACCAGGACGCCCGGCGACGTTGTCGCAGCTGCGCGCGGACCTCGTGTTCGCCGGACACTCCGGGGTCACGCAGCTGTTCCGATTCGTCGCTCAGAACGCCGACCGCGTGACCGTCTCGGTTGTTGCTGGGCCGGCGGCCACCGGGCTGTATGCGCAGGCGACCCAGCTCGTCGCTCTTCCCGTGTCCCAGATCGCCGCACCACTCCAGCGGGTCGCGCTGCCCGCGCTGAGCCGGTTGCGGTCGAATCCTGAGCGATTCCGGCGGGCTCTCCGCTCGATGGCATCGCTCGTCGGGCTGAGCGTCCTCCCTGCCCTCGTGGGGTTGGCCGCCGTGGCCGACCGGCTCATCCTGCTGCTCTTCGGTCCGGCCTGGGCCGGTTCCTCCGTGTATTTCCGCATCCTGGCGATAGCGGGCGCGGCGAACGTGGTGATCTTCCTCTCATCGTGGGTGCTCGTCTCCTGCGGGCTGGTGCGCCTGCAGTCCCGCGTCACCCTCGGCACGGCGGCGGGGACGATCGCACTGATCGCCGTGGGCGCGCCATTCGGAACGGTCGGGATCGCGATCGGCGTCGTGGCCTCCGCCTTCCTCACCGCGGCAGCCGTGGTGGTCGCCTGCCATCGAAGTGGGTGCGCCAGAGCGGGCGACCTCCTCGTCCCCTTTCTTCCCGGCGTGATCGCCAGTATCACTGTGGGAGCTGCGGCGCTCGCCGCGGACAGCGCCGTGCCAGGCACCGGGATACTCGCCCTCCTCGGCACGGTGTCGGCGGGGCTGGTCGCCTGGGCGCTGACCGTCGCGTCACTCCGCCCTGCCCGGCGGTCCGTCGCCGGGCTCTTCACCGCGCTGCGCACGCACGACGAAACCACCACACCGGAGGATGCACGATGAGCAACGGCCGACGATCCCTGATCTACCTGGGCTGGCAAGGGAACGACAACTTCGGAGACGAGCTCCTCTATGACTCGTGGCGTGCAGCTCTCCACGATCGCCTGGAGGTCACGGCGCCGCTCACCCTCGGCCGGTACCTCGTGAAAGAAGCGGGGAAGTACGCTCGAGCGCGCACGCGACTTGCCGGGCGTGAGCGACTCGTGCTGCTCGGCGGCGGCACGACCATCGGCTTTCGCACGTGGGCGGAGCATACGCGGCTGGCTCGCCGGATGTTCGGTGCGTCGGGAACGCTCGTGCCCGGTGCGGGAGCCGCCGAGCGCGGGGATCGCTTCCTGCTGAGTCGGCAGCCGCACGATTGGGCGGCCTGGAAGCGCGAACCCGACGTGGCTCTCTTCGGCGTGCGTGGCCCGCTGACCGCCCTCGAGTGCTCTGACCAGTGGGAGCCCACCGCAGTCCTGGGTGACCCGGCTCTGCTCTATCCTCGGCACGTCGACGTCACGTCCAGCCCGCTGAACACGGTGGGCCTCTGCCTGGGCTCGGAGGGCACGAGCCGCTTCGACGTGGCGGAGGTCGCGCGAACTGTCCGCGGTGTCGCCACCGAGCTCGGCGCGACCGTCACCGTCTTCGAGGTGACGTCGGCCGACAGGCCGGTGACGGACGCACTTCGAGACCTTCTCGGCGCCGACACCCGAGTCGTCGGCTTCGACGGCGATGTTCGAGCCATGATGACGGAGATCGCACGCTGTCGATTGATGGTGTCCGAGCGGTTGCACGGGGTCGTGGCGGCAGTTGCCGCCGGAGTCCCCGCCGTGCCGTTGGCGTACGCGAGCAAGTGTGACGATTTCTGGTTGAGCGTGGCCGGCGTGCGTGCGGCGATCAAGCCCGGCGTGTCCGGGGACCGGCTGGCCGCCGAGCTTCGGCAGAGCCTGGATTCGGAGCGGTCGGCACGGATCGGTGCCAGCGTCCAGCGCCTCGGAGACGCGCTCGACCGGTCCGCTGACGCCATCAGGCTGTGGATGGCCGGCGGCCTTCCAACCGAGGAGTTGCTGCGGATGCGCGCGGCCGATTTCGGTGCAGTGAGTGCCGCCGAACTGACCTCTGACTAACGTTTCAGAATACTAAAACGATACATAATCAAAGCGTTGAAAGCGTAAAGTCTGATCACTAACGTAGTGATGTCTTAAACATTTGCCCACCCGTCGGGCAAGCATCACGAAGGCTTTCATGTACGCCACTACCGGCACTCTCTTCACGCTGTCTGGCGACCCTCTCCGCCGGCGGGACGCATGACAGGCCTCATCGCGCACGAGTGGATCGAGCGCGTCGGAGGTGCCGAGCGGGTACTCGACTCGTTCGCCGACATGTATCCATCGGCAGACCTGTTCTGCCTCTGGAACGATGCGCCAGAGCGGTTCCCCGGTCGCCGGGTCGCCGAGAGCGCGCTGTCGCGAACGCCGTTGCGCCGCAACAAGGCCCTGGCGATGCCGGCGATGCCCTTCGTCTGGCGCAGGATGCGCGGGAGGGTCGAGTACGACTGGGCGCTCGTCAGCTCCCACCTGTTCGCCCACCACGCCAAGATCTCCACCGTTCCGGCCGAACGGAAGTTCGTCTACGTGCACACCCCGGCACGCTATATCTGGTCGCCCGACCTCGATCAGCGCGGGCGCAGCCCCCTGGTGCGGGCCACTGCTCCGCTCTTCAAGCCCCTGGACGTCCGGCGTGCACGGGCGAACGTCAACATCGCGGCGAACAGCAACTTCGTTCGCACGCGCATCCAGGACAGCTGGGGCACGGATGCGACCGTCACCCACCCTCCCGTCGACGTCGCGCGATTGCAGGCGACCACCGATTGGCGTTCGAGGCTGAACGGGTCGGAGCAGCGCATTCTCGACGCGCTGCCCGCCGAATACGTGCTCGGCGCCTCGCGATTCGTGAGCTACAAGCGCCTCGATCTCGTGATCGAGGCAGGTCGGGCCTCGAATACTCCGGTGGTGATCGCCGGCTCCGGGCCGGAGGAGCACCGCCTGCGCGCTCGCGCCCAGCAGTCGGGAGTCCCGACCCAGTTCGTTCGCGCCCCCTCCGATGCCCTGCTCGCGGCGCTCATGCAGCGGGCCTCCGTCTACGTCTTCCCCGCCATCGAAGACTTCGGGATCATGCCGGTGGAGGCGATGGCTCTCGGAACCCCGGTGGTGATCAACGCGATCGGGGGCACCTCCGAGTCGGTCGTCGACGGGGTCACCGGGGTGGCCGTGCGCGATTTCGACGACAGGAGCCTGCTCAGGCAGGCCGTGGAGGAGGCCGCCGGTCTGAACTCGGACGCTGCCCGCGCTCACGCCAGGACGTTCGACACCGCTCGCTTCGAGGAGGCGATCCGCGCGTGGATGAGCCCGACGTCCGCATGATGACGCGTCGCACGATCAGTGTCGTAGTGCCGGTGGGGCCGAACATCGAGCACCTGCCGGCGCAACTGGATGCCCTCAGCGCGCAAGCCGGACAGCACAGGTTCGAGCTCGTCCTCAGCTGCAATGCCGGCCCGGTTCCCGGGCTGAGCGACCTCCGGCTGCCGCGCGGGGTCGAGCTTCGCGTGATCGACTCGTCGGCCGTCGCGGGGCCGAGCCATGCCAGAAACGCCGGGTGGCGCGCAGCGTCCGGTGAGCTGATCCTGTTCTGCGACGCCGACGACGTGGCGAGCCCCGGATGGGTCACCGCGATGGTCGACGGGCTCGGAGACGCGGACATCGTGGGCGGAATGCTGGAGTTCGATCGACTGAACCCGCCTCGGCTGGGCAGCTGGGGGCGCATCGCTGTCACCGGGCTACCGTCGAAGTTCTCGCATCTCTCCTTCGTCCCGAGCGGAAACCTCGGCGTGACACGGGAGGCGCTCGACGAGCTCGGCGGCTTCGACGAGGCGTTGCCTCGGAGTGAGGACGTCGACTTCTCCTGGCGCGCCATCGCGGCTGGTCGCCGACTCGGCTTCGCGCCGGATGCGATCATCCACTGTCGTCGTCGCGAGACGTTCGCCGCTCTCTTCCTGCAGGGGCGCGCCGATGCCGCAAGCGACCCGGAACTCTTGAAGCGTCACGCGCACGCCGGCGCCCGGTGGACCGTCCGGGACCTCGTGCGGGAGGCCGGCGGTGTCGCAGCGGCGGTCGTCCAACTCCCGTTCGGTTCAGCGCTGAAGCTGGCGACGCGGCTCGGCCGGTTCACCGGCCATCTCCAGCGCCCCACGATGCTCGCGATTCGAGGGTGACCGTGTCGGTCATCGTCAACGGCGCTTTCCGCGGGCAGGTCGTCACCGGTCAGCAGCGGTATGCGTCCGAACTCGCTGCTCGACTTCCGTGGAGGGAGCTCGCCCCCTCCTCCCGTGCCCAGCGGCATCCCGTCTCCGCGTGGCTCTGGTCGCAGAGCGTCTCGGCGAGGCTTCGGCGCGACGACCTCCTGGTCACCCTGACCAGCAGGGGACCGATCTGGTCGTCACGACAGATCCTCGTGGTGCACGACCTGTTCGTCCTGGATCACCCGGAGTGGTACAGCAGGAAATACGGCTGGACGCACGCTCCGATCCTCCGCGCGCAGCTGCGATCCGCTCGCGGGATCGTGGCGGTGTCCGAGCCGACAGCCGAGAGAGTGCGCGAGCTCGTCGGTCCTGGCACGCCCATCCGGATCGTTCCGAACGCTGCGGCCGACGTTTTCCGTTCCGTCCCCGATGGTGCGCCCGGCGCGGTCTCCGAGCGCTTCGGTCTGGTGCCGGGAACCTTCCTCCTCGCGGTGGCGAGCACCGACCCGCGGAAGAACCTTCGGACGATCATCCAGGCGTACCGCTCCCTGCCGGAGGAGTGGCGCCTCGGACATCCGCTCGTGCTCGTCGGTGGACAGGCCGCGCACGTCTTCGCCGGAACCGACCCGGTGCGCGAGGCACCGGACATCCGGCAGTTGGGCTACGTCGACGATGTGACCCTGGCTGCCCTGTACGCGGCCGCCGGCCGGGTGCTGCTGCTCAGTCTCGATGAAGGGTTCGGGCTCCCGGCGGTGGAGGCGCTCGCGGCGGGCGGGCGCCTCCTGGCCTCGGACATCCCTGCTCTGCGGTGGGCGTGCGGCGGCGACGCGCTCTACGCACCGCCGCGCGACGCTGCCGCGATGGCGCGGGCGATGCACGACCTGGATGCGGAGCCGATCTCCGACCTGTCCAGCCGGCGCTTCAGCTGGGAGGCCAGCGCGGAGGCGCTCCACGAGTTCGCCACGAGTCTCTGCAGCTGACCGCGCTCGCGACGAAGGCAGGGGCAGGCGCTGTGTGGCCGCCCGCCTACCGCCTCGGCGGCACCGTGCTCCCGCGCACGATCAGCTCCGGCACCGGGAATTCCGGACGGTCCGGCGGGCTCGTGCCTTCGATCTCGGCGAGCAGGAGGTCGATCGCGACCGCGCCGAGGAGGCTGAAGTCCTGGCGGACGGTCGTGAGCGGCGGGCTGAAGTGTTTGGCCTCCGGGATGTCGTCGAAGCCGACCACGCTCAGATCGCCGGGGACGGAGAGGCCGAGGTCGGCGGCGGCGTGGATGAGGCCGAGGGCCATCTGGTCGTTGGAGGCGAACACCGCCGTGTAGTCGCGCGGGCGCAGCAGCTTGAGGCCGACGTCGTAGCCGAGGTCGGAGGTCCAGTCGCCGAGGGCAGGCGGTGGAGGTGCGATGTCCCAGGCCGACATCTCTTCGAGGAAGCCGTGCATCCTCTCCTCCGCCTCGTTCCAGTCCTGCGGACCGGCCAGGTGCAGGATGCGCGAGTGGCCCAGTTCGAGCAGGTGGCGGGTGGCGAGGCGGGCGCCCTCCCGCTGGTCGAAGGCCACCACGCGTTCGCCGGGGGCATCCCGCCACTGCAGGCTGATGAACGGCACCCGGATGGAGACGCGCTGCAGGGCTTCGTGGGCGCGCTGCTGCGGGGCGATCATCACCACGCCGTCCACGCCATGGGCGAGGAACGTGTCGAGCGCCGCCGCGAGGCTCTGCTCGTCCTCGCGGGCGAGCGTGGCAGAGACGATGGCGTAGCCGCGGGCCCTGGCGGCCTGGTCGACGGCGGCCGCCGCGCTGAACGGCCCGTAGTGCGAACGCGCCGTGACCACGACGCCGATGGTCGTGAACCGGGAGGTGGCGAGCGCGCGGGCGGCGCTGTTCGGCCGCCAGGCGAGGTCGTCGATGACTTTGCGCACCTGCGCCTCGGTGGACGGCTTGATGTAGCGCTCGCCGTTGAGCACCCGGGAGACCGTCTGCCGGGAGACGCCGGCGAGCCGCGCGATGTCGCGGATGGACAGCGGGCGCGAAGAGTCGTCGTCGACTTTGTCCGTCATGCGCGCTCCGGGTTCTGGCGGTGCGACGCGACCGTCTGCACACGCGGTGTGCTGCTGATCTTAGGGGGCGTGGATGCTGTCCTGCTGGTCGCGCCACCACACGGATCGTGAGCGAATTGCGTCGGGGTGCTTGACGCCTGGGGGAGAAGGGGCATAACGTCTTACCGTTCTGGGACCGGTCACATATTTGGGACCAACCTAGCGGATGACGAGGGAGTCGCACAGATGGACGACGGATTGCGAGGAAGCGATTTGCTCCATGACGCCGCTGAGCTTCACCTCTCCCCAACGCTGACCGCCCCGGTCCTGCTGGACACCGCGCGCGACGGGCGCCCGGGCCACCACCTTGCTCGAAGGGAATCACAGTGAGATTGAAGAGAATTGCGATCGGGGCCGTCGCCATCGGCGTCGCCGTCATGCTGGCCGCCTGCTCCGGCGGCCGGCCGGGCACCGGAGGCGACGCAGGAAGCAGCGACAACAAGGGCGCCCTGGTCGGCGTCGCCATGCCGACCAAGGTGTCCGAGCGCTGGATCGCCGACGGCAACGCGGTGAAGAGCGACCTCGAGAAGAACGGATACAAGGTCGACCTCGAGTACGCGAACAACGACATCCCGACCCAGGTGCAGCAGGTCAACACGATGATCACCAAGGGTGCGAAGGTCCTGATCATCGCATCCATCGACGGTGGTTCGCTCACCGACCAGCTGGATGCGGCAGCCAAGGCCGGCATCAAGGTCATCTCGTACGACCGCCTCCTGACCGGTGACAAGAACGTCGACTACTACGTGTCGTTCGACAACTACAAGGTCGGCGTCTACCAGGCCAACTCGCTGCTCACCGGTCTGGGCGTGCTCGACGCAGACGGCAAGAAGACCGGCGCCAAGGGCCCGTTCAACATCGAGGTGTTCGCCGGAAGCCCCGACGACAACAACGCGACGTTCTTCTACAACGGCGCGATGGACACCCTCAAGCCGTACATCGCCGACGGCACCCTGAAGGTCGGCAGCGGCCAGACCGCGTTCAACCAGGTCGCCATCCTGCGCTGGGACCCGGCGACCGCCAAGGCCAGGATGCAGGACCTCGTCGCGAAGTCGTACTCCGGTGGAGCGGCCGTGCAGGGCGTGCTGTCCCCGTACGACGGACTCTCCGACGGCATCCTGAGCGCGCTGGAAGGCGCGGGCTACGGATCGGGCGGCAAGAAACTCCCGATCATCACCGGGCAGGACGCCGAGGTGGCGAGCGTCAAGCAGATCATCGCGGGAACCCAGTACTCGACGATCTACAAGGACACCCGCCAGCTCGCCAACGAGGCCGCGAAGATGGCGAACGACATCCTCACCGGCAAGAAGCCAGAGGTCAACGACACGAAGAGCTACGACAACAAGACCAAGGTCGTGCCGAGCTACCTCTTCCAGCCGGTCGTCGTGACCAAGGACAACTACCAGAAGGTCCTCGTCGACAGCGGTTACTACAAGGAATCCGACCTGAAGTAGCCCGCAGGGCATGAACAGGGGTGGGCGCGGCGCCACAGCCGCGCCCACCCTCTCGCGAAGAAACAAGGGAGACCATGTCCGACACGATCCTCGAGATGCGGGGCATCTCGAAAACCTTCCCGGGGGTGAAAGCCCTCCAGGATGTCTCGATCTCCATCGAGGAAGGTACCGTCCACGCGATCTGCGGTGAGAACGGCGCAGGCAAATCGACGCTGATGAAGGTGCTGTCCGGCGTGTACCCGCACGGCACCTTCGACGGTGAGATCCTCCTGAACGGAGAGCCGGTCGAGTTCAAGTCGATCAACGACTCCGAAGCGGCAGGCATCGTCATCATCCACCAGGAGCTGGCACTGTCGCCGTACCTCTCGATCGCCGAGAACATCTACCTCGGCAACGAGCGGCAGCGCGGCGGGTTCATCGACTGGAACGAGACCAACGTCGAAGCGGGCAAGCTGCTGCGACGCGTCGGCCTGCGCGACAACCCGATCACCAAGATCAAGGACATCGGGGTCGGCAAGCAGCAGCTCGTCGAGATCGCGAAGGCGCTCTCCAAGGAGGTGCGCATCCTGATCCTGGACGAGCCGACCGCCGCGCTCAACGACGACGATTCCGCCCACCTGCTCGACCTCATCCGGCAGCTGAAGGATCACGGCATCACGTCGATCATCATCAGTCACAAGCTCAACGAGATCAAAGCGATCGCGGACAAGGTGACGATCATCCGCGACGGCCAGACCATCGAGACGCTGGACATGCGCAGCGACGACCCGAGCGAGAACCGCATCATCAAGGGGATGGTCGGCCGCGACGTCGCGAGCAGGTTCCCCGACCACGTCCCGCACATCGGCGAGGAGCTGCTGCGCATCGAGGACTGGACGGTGCACCACCCGCTCGACCGCGCCAGGAAGGTGGTCGACGGCGCCAACCTGATGGTCCGCGCCGGCGAGATCGTCGGCATCGCCGGACTCATGGGCGCCGGACGCACCGAGCTGGCGATGAGCGTGTTCGGGCGCAGCTACGGCGTCAACATCAGTGGCCAGGTCTACAAGCGCGGGGAGCCGATCTCGGTGAGCACGGTCTCGAAGGCCATCGCCAACGGGATCGCATACTCCACCGAGGACCGCAAGCGGTACGGGCTCAACCTGATCGACAACATCCAGCGCAACATCTCGATCGCGGCGCTCGACAAGCTGGTCGACTGGCTCAAGTTCGTCAACGAGCTCAAGGAGCGCGCGGTCGCGGACGACTACCGCAAAAGCATGAACATCAAGACGCCGAGCGTGTCGACCCTGACGGGCAAGCTGTCCGGCGGCAACCAGCAGAAGGTCGTGCTCTCCAAGTGGATGTACGCCGATCCGGATGTGCTCATCCTCGACGAGCCGACCCGCGGCATCGACGTCGGAGCCAAGTACGAGATCTACACGATCATCGACCGGCTGGCCGACGCGGGCAAAGGCATCATCGTCATCTCGTCCGAGCTGCCGGAGCTTCTCGGCATCTGCGACCGGATCTACACCCTGAGCGAGGGCCGCATCACGGCGGATGTCCCCCGCGAGAAGGCAACCGCCGAATACCTCATGCAACTCATGACCCAGGAACGCGAGAAGACCACAGCATGAAAGCCCTCAGCACGGCCCTCAACTATCTGACAGGTCAGCTCCGCCAGATCGGCCTGTTCATCGCCCTGATCGTGATCGTGTTGTTCTTCCAGATCACCACGGCGGGCATCACGCTCGCACCGATCAACGTCTCCAACCTCATCGTCCAGAACAGCTACATCCTGATCCTCGCGGTCGGCATGGTGATGGTCATCATCGCGGGCCACATCGACCTCTCGGTCGGCAGTGTCGTGGCGTTCATCGGCGCGATGGCCGGTGTGATGATTTCGGAGTGGCACCTTCCGTGGCCGCTCGCGGTGGTGCTCTGCCTCGTGCTCGGCGCCATCGTCGGCGCCTGGCAGGGCTACTGGATCGCCTATTTCGGCATACCGGCGTTCATCGTGACGCTGGCCGGGATGCTCGTCTTCCGCGGTGCGGCGCAGATCGCCCTCGGCAACCAGCAGATCTCGTTCTTCCCGAAGGAGTTCCGCGCGATCGGCTCCGGCTTCCTGCCCACCTTCGGCACCTCGGGGTACGAACCGCTGACGCTCATCCTGGGGCTGCTGGCCTCCATCGCGATCGTCGCGAGCGCGGTGCGTCAGCGTCTGGTGCGCCGCAAGTACGACCTCGAGGACGAGCCGATCTGGTGGTTCGTGCTCAAGGTGGTCTTCCTGGTGCTGCTGGTGCTGATCGTCACCCTGCTGCTCGCCAGCTACAACGGGACGCCGATCGTGCTGATCATCCTGGGCGCCCTCGTGGTCGGGTACACGGCCGTGATGAACCGCTCGGTGTTCGGCCGCCACATTTATGCGATCGGCGGCAACCTGGCCGCGGCCCAGCTGTCCGGTGTCAAGACCAAGCGCGTGACGTTCCTGCTGTTCGTGAACATGGGCGTGATCTCGGCGATCGCCGGTCTCGTGTTCACGGCGGGGCTCAACCTGGCCAGTCCGAGCGCGGGCACCGGCTTCGAGCTCGATGCCATCTCGGCGGTGTTCATCGGAGGCGCAGCGGTCACCGGCGGCATCGGCACCGTCCCGGGCGCGATCATCGGTGGTCTGATCATCGGTGTCCTCAACAACGGGATGTCGATCCTCGGTGTCGACAGCGACTACCAGCTGCTCATCAAGGGCCTGGTGCTGCTCGCCGCCGTCGCGTTCGACGTGTACAACAAGCGCCGCTCGGTCGGCCAGTGACCCGGTGAGGCCAGGAGCGGGAACGCTCCTGGCCTCACGGCGTCGTCCACCCGTGGTTCACACCTCGAGCGACATGTCCAGCGTGTTCCCGTGCACGGGGTCGCCCCCGCGCACCAGCACGTACCGGTGCCGCACCACCGCCTGATACGTCACCAGCGGCCCCTCCGGTTCGAGGTCGGCCGGCTCCAGCTGCTTCTGCTCCGGCAGGCGCCGGTTGAGTGCCTGCAGCGCGGCCGCGACCTGATCGGCGGCCACCGGGGACGCCTCTGCGTCGAAGTACGCCGCTTCCGCACTGCCGACGGCGACCGTGGAGTCGAACACCGTGATCGCCACCGCCGCCCTGCTCGCGATGTTGCGCGAGTGCCGCGCATCCGGTGACGACACCCAGCAGATCCGGTCGGCGTCGAGCGGAGCGAAGAACACTGGAGTGACCCACGGCGCACCGGATGCGTCAGTGCTCCCGATCACGCAGTAGCGGTTGGCGGCGAGGATGCCCTCGATGGCGGGACGGTCGGTCATGGTCGTCTTCTCCTTCGCTCGGCGGCGGGGCTGAACTCAGTCTGCCTCCGGCGGCTGCTCCTGCGCAGCGGAGTATTGCCGTGTGGCGCGTTCGCTGCTTGGATCGGTGCGACGAGAGGGGCATGCCATGGCCTTCGGTGAAGTGATTCCCTACTTGTATTACGAGGACGCGGATGCGGCACTCGACTGGCTCGAGCGGGTGCTCGAGTTCGGGCCGTCGACGCGTTGGCGCCTGGGCGGGCCGTCCACCAAAGAGGCCGACATCCTCGTCGGGGAGAGCCGTATCTCGGTCTCGGGCCGGCCGCCGCGTATCGGCGAGGGCGCCGGCGCTCTGCTCATCGTGCATGTCGATGACATCGACGCCTATCGGGCACGCGTCTCAGCGGCCGACGGCAATGCTCCGATCAGCGCCGTCCAGAAGCAACCGTACGGGCCGCTCACCTTCACCATCGTCGACCCGTGGGGTTACCGGTGGAACTTCTGGCAGGGTGAGTCCGACCCGCCCGCCGACGCCGCGTTCGGCGAATAGGACGACTTACGTGTCACGCTGCCGGTGACGAACGGCTGAACGGCCGTCAGTCGGCCTGCTGTTCCGCGGTGGCGGGCTTCCGGACGAACAGGGCGAGCACGATCACCCCGAGCGACAGGATGGCTCCCGCGAGGAACGCGAGGTGCGATCCCGCGGCAGCCGCGGCGGGCGACGGCAGGTCGGGGTCGGCGTTCGCCGTGGAGGCCACCCCTGTGGCGTAGAGGGCGACGAAGATCGCGGTCCCCGCGGCTCCCGCGACCTGCTGCAGGGTGGCGATGGTCGCGCTGCCGTGCGAGTAGAGGCGGGGAGGGAGCGAGCCGAGGGATGCGCTGAACGCGGGGGTGAAGAGGAACGCGAGCGACAGCATCAGCACGATGTGGGCGCCGAGGAGCACGACCCAGGATGACCCTTCGCCGAGCCCGAAGGCGAGGGTCCACAGCGCGACGGCCAGGCCGATGGAGCCGGGGATGACCAGCGGGCGCGGGCCGAAGCGGTCGTAGAGGCGGCCGACGGTCGGGCCGGCGAGGCCCATCAGGAGGCCGCCCGGGAGCAGGATCGCGCCGATCCAGAGCGGTTCGAGGCCGAGCGTGTACCTGGCGAACTGGGGGAGCACGATGAACGCGCCGAACAGGGCGACCATCGCTGCGGTCATCATCGAGACGGAGACCGCGAAGTCGCGCGAGAGGAACGTGCGCAGGTCGAGCAGGGCCGAGTCCGTGCGCTGCAGCACGAGCTGCCGCCAGCCGAAGAAGCCGAGCGTCACAAGGCCGACGGCGACCGGGATCCAGGGCTGCACCGCCGCCCCGCCGACGGCTGCCGCGCCGATCTGGCTGAGTCCGAACACCAGGGCGGAGAACGCGACGGCGGACAGGATCACCGACAGCACATCCAGGGGCACCTTCCTGGTCTCGGAGACGTTCGGCACCTTGCGAACGCCGATGGCGAGCATGACCAGCGCGATTGGCAGCATCACCCAGAACAGTCCCTGCCACGGCAGCACCTGGATGAGGGCGCCGGAGACGATGGGACCGACGGCGGGCGCCACCGACATCACGATCGAGACGCGCCCCATGATCCGTCCGCGGTCGTCGGCCGGCACGACCGTCATCACCGTGGTCATCATCAGCGGCATCATGATCGCGGTGCCGACCGCCTGGATGACGCGACCGACCACGAGCAGCTCGAAGGCGGGGGAGAGGGCGGCGACCAGTGTGCCGAGTGCGAAGCTCGACATCGCGACCGTGAAGACGGGACGGGTGTCGAGTCGCTGCATCAGCCAGCCGGTGATCGGGATGACCACGGCCATCGTGAGTGCGAACGCGGTGGTCAGCCACTGCCCCTGCGTCGCGTCGATGTGCAGGGATTCCTGGATGCGCGGAAGGGCGACACCCATCATCGTCTCGTTCAGGAACACGACGAAGACGGCGGCGAGGAGGAGGGCGAGCGCTGTGCGATTGCGGGCGGCCAGTGGAGCTTCGGCCTGTGAGGCGGCGGCCTGTGGAGCGGTGGCCGACGATGTGGTCGCCTCCGCCCGGTCGATGGTGTCGGTCATGTCAAACTCCCTTGATTGAGGTGCTGCAAAAAATAAAGCACACTGCAATTAATGAAGTCAAGTGGTAGAGTGACATTCATGACGAACCAGCACTACGGGCAGTTCTGCGGTCTGGCGCGCGCGGCGGAGATCGTCGGCCAGCGCTGGACGCTGCTCATCCTGCGCGACCTCAGCGTCGCGGCCCGCCGATACTCCGACCTGGCGAGCGGCCTCCCGGGCATCCCGACCAACACCCTGGCCTCCCGGCTGAAAGACCTGGAGGACGAGGGGATCGTCGCCCGCGTGGCGCCGTCGGGGGCCGAGCGTTCCGTCGTCTACGAGCTCACGCCGCGCGGCGACGAGCTGCGCCCGGTGCTGGATGCCCTGTCCCGCTGGGGAGCCGCAGGGATGCGGACCCCGCGCGACGGAGAGATCGTCACCACCGCATCCATCACGGCCGCACTGCGGGTGGCGGCAGGGGACGGCGTCGTCCCGCAGGACTGGGACAGCGCGTACACGGTGCGCGTCGGCGGCATCGAGGCGCACGTCGTCATGCGCGACGGCGCGATCGAAGTCGGTCAGGGCCCGGCGGAGCAGCCGGACCTCGTGATCACGGCCGGCCCGCAGATCCGGGACGTGATGGCGGGCGAACTGGACGCGCCGACGGCCGTCGCGACCGGCGTGGTGCAGCTCGAGGGCGATGCGTCGCTGTTCGAGCGGTTCGCGGCGACGCTGCGCGTGCCGTACAGCCCGAACGCAGCCTAAGCCGCCAGCAGGCGCGCCTTCAGCGAGTCGAACTCCGCCTGGCTGATGGTCCCGTTGTCGAGCAACGTCTTCGCCTTCGCGATCTCATCGGCGGGCGACGACGTGGAGGCGACCGTGCGGATGTACGCGTCGGTCTCCCCCTGCGCACTCTGGACCTCGGCCATCTTCCTGCGGGCCATGCTCGGTCCGCGCGCGATGAGGTAGACCAGCGCGGTGATGAACGGCACGAAGACCAGGAAGATGATCCAGATCGCCTTCAGCCAGCCGTTCAGCTCGTGGTCGCGGAAGATGTCGGCGATGATCGAGAAGAGCACCATCAGGTACGAGATCCAGACGAAGATCCAGAACGAATACACCACGAAATCCCAGAAGTTCATGATCATGCCTCCGTGTGCTGGCGACCGCCGTGGGTTGTCACGGCGTAGATGATGAGCACGTCCATTGCAATGACGATCGCCGACCACCACGGCTGGGCCGGGATGAGCACCAGCTGGCCGAGCGCGCTCAGCACGGCCAGGATGATGGCGACGATCCGCGCCCACGTCTGACCGGCGAACAGGCCGCCGGCGGTGAGGACGATGAGGATGCCGATGATGAGGTTCCACCATCCCCATCCGGAGATGTCGAGCATGAACAGCGTCCCGTGCGAGACCACGTAGTACGGGTCGGGTGCGAAGATCGCCACGATGCCCTGGAGCACGCTGAACAGCCCGGACAGCAGCACCACGACGGAGGCGAAGACGCCCCAGGAGCTGTTCATGCTCCGGTCGGCCGTCGTCATGCTGCCGCTCCTCTGGCTGCCTGGCCGTTCGTGGGCCGCTGGACGGGCGCGGCGCTCTGCAGGGCCGCCGTGATGTCGATGGAGTGCGTTGCCGGAGTGCTGACCGCTGCCGGGTCGATGTGTGACATGGATTCCTCCGATGACCGCAGTTCGAGCGAACTGATGGTGCCGAAAGTAGTGGGGCACGGTTCGGGCGGCATCACCCCCGGGGGATGAGATCGGCCGTCTACTCGCTCCTTTTCTTCTCACACCTGATCCACCCTGTTCACCGAGATCAGTTCCACCGTCAGGTCGGCCAGCATCGCGAGCACGCCCTGGAGCCGTGCCTGGTCGGGGACCTCCCCGAGCAGGTACGTGTTGCCGTCCTCGACACGGGTGACCGTGAATCCTTCCAGCGCTTCGATCAGCGGAAGGCTCAGTGTGCCTTTCACCACGATCTCGAAAACCTCGGTGTGCACCGCTGACCCTCCCAACGGGCGTCGGCCGGAATCGTCACGTCCCCCTCATGATCCGCGCGTCCGGCGTTCGCGTCATCATCCTCGGAGGGTGATGCCTGCGCTGGCCGGGAGCAGCGCCGCGTGCCACACTGAGAGGATCCCCAGGAGGGCGGCGACATGCTCGCAGGCCGATACGTACCGACATACGCTGTGGACAGACCGCAGCTGCTGCATGAACTCGATGTCGCCCTCGAACACCCGCTGACTCTGCTGGTCGCCCAGGCCGGCTCGGGCAAATCGGTGCTGGTGAGTCAGTGGGTCGAGTCGCATCCCGAGGTCTGTTTCGCCTGGATGGACGTGGTCGGGGCCGACGGGGACGCCACCGTCTTCGGCGCTCACCTCATCGACGCGCTGGTCGAGAGCAGCCCGGCGTGCGGCGACATCGCCTCCATCGTCCTGGGTGCCGGGACCCCGTTCGGCCGCGGGTTCGTCACGGCGCTCGTCCCGAAGCTCAGCGCGACGGCGCAGATCGTGATCGTCCTCGAAGACCTGCACCACCTGAGCGAGCCGGCGCTGCTGGCCGAGCTGGGCGAGGCGGTCGCGCTGCTGCCGCCCAACATCCACCTGCTGATCACCAGCCGCTCCGACTCTCCCGTGGCGTGGACGGGCGTTCGGCTGCGCTACGAGGTCCCCGAGCTGCGGCAGGCCGCGTTCGCGATGTCGTACGACGAGTCAGCGCAGCTGGTGGCCGCGATCACCGGGCGCGAACTCGACAGAGCGAGCGTCGCGACCCTGCTGGACAGGACGGAGGGGTGGGTGGCCGGCATCCAGATGGCCGCGATGACCCTGCGGCTCCGCCGGGACTCCACCCAGTTCATCGCCGAGTTCGGCGGCTCGGACCGGCTCGTCGCCGACTACCTCACGGGAGAAGTGCTCGGCGCGCTGCCTCCCGGCGACCGCGAGACGCTGTTCGAGCTGTGCGCTCTCGACTATTTCAGCGCCGAACTGCTCTCCGACCTCGGCCTGGGCGAGCGCAGCTCCGACCTCATGGGCAGGCTCGAACGCCAGTCCCTCTTCCTCGTGCCGCTGCGCGACTCCCGCGAGTGGTTCCGGTTCCACCAGCTGTTCCGCGACCTGCTCCGCTACCGGATGCGGTCGGAGGCGCCGGGCACGGAGGCCAGGATCCTGGAGGGCGCCGCCGCGTGGCACCGTGCTCACGGCGACGAGGGCATCGCGGTCGAGTACCTGCTCAGGGCGCACGACTGGGAGAGGGCGATCGACGTCATCCTCGACTCGGCGGTCGAGGCGATCGAGGCGGCGGACGTCGGCTCCCTCGCGCGCTGGCTGGGGGCGCTGCCCGCCGACGTGCTCGCCGAGCGGGTGGATGTGCAACTGCTGCTGGGCATCCTCACCGGGATGAGCGGGGACGCCGGTCTGGCGGAGAACCGCCTGCGCGCCATCGCCGACCGGCCGGAGAGCACGCTGTTCGAGCGGGCCTGCGCACAGACGTTCCTCTCCGCGCTGGTGCACTGGGGGCACCGGCCGGAGGTGGCCATCGCCTGCGCGGAGCAGGCCCTGGCGTCCATCGAGCGGATCGGGGACGCGCAGAGGCCGAGCAGGCTTCCCGGCGTCGACGCCATGACCACGATCGCCATGCTCTCGCTCGGCCGCGCCCACTTCCTCGTCGGGAACTTCGCCCAGGCCCGCCACTGGCTCACCGCGGCTCTCGCGACGGACGGCGCGGGGCACTCCGTCTGGCGCATCGCGGTGCTCGGCTCGCTCGCCCTGCTGAGTGCGTGGTGCGGCCGCACCGGCATCGCCGACCGCTACGCAGAGGACGCTCTCGCCCTCGCCCGCGAGACGAACAACTGGCGGCATCCGAGCACGGCGGAGGCGCACCTCGCACTGGCGCTGACCGCGATCGAGCGTGTGGAGCCCGGCCGTGCGAGGGCCGAATACCGCGAGGGGCTCGCCCGCATCGCGGCGACCGGTCGCCGCCAGCTCTCCTGGGTCGCATACGCGGCGATCTGCGACGTGGTCGACCTGGCGGAGAACGACAGGCTCCCCGGGCCGCCGACGGGTCCGTCGCCGCCGGTCGTCGCCGACCGCCTCCTCGCCAGGCAGAGCAGGTCGCTCCGGCTGAGCGGGGCGCCGGACGGCGCGAGGAGACTCTCGGACCGCTCCCGCGTGACCACCACGTCCGTGGTGTTCGAGGAGGCGGCGGCTGAGCTCGCACTCGGGCATCCGGATGCGGCCAGGGAGTTCGTACGGCATCTCTCCGACCTGCCGGATGCTGCCGAACCGCTCGGCAAGGCAAGGGCGCTCATCCTCGAGTCGTGGTGCTCGGCGGCTGTCGGGCTGGACGACAGGGCGGACGGTCTGCTGTCCGAGGCGATGGACATCGCGGACAGGCACGGGCTCGTCCGGGTCTTCCTCCAGGCAGGCACGGTGGTCGTCCGGCGCGTGGAGCACCTGGCCGACGGGCTGTTCCACCCCACCTGCCTCGCCGTGCTCGCTGCAGCCGGCGACCATCCGGATGCGTCCGGCGAGCTCGAACCGGCCGGAGCGTTCACCGGTCGCGAGCTGGAGCTGATCGCCCTGCTGCCCACCCGGCTGACCAACACCGAGCTGGCGGCGAGGTTCGTCATCTCGGTGAACACCGTGAAGACGCACATGGCGCACATCTATCGCAAGCTGGGCGTGGCCAATCGCCGCGACGCCATTGCGAAGGCGACGCAGTACGGGTTGATCGACAGAGCGGCGACCGTGCTCGAGGCGTCGCGCTGACGTTCGCCGGTCAGCGCGCCGGCGGCGGGGGCGGCGGCGTGCTCGTCGTGCGGTCGCTGCCGCCCATGTCCATCCGCGGCTCGCTGTGGCGCGGCTCGCGGCGGTCGTCGTCGACGGCCCGGTCGGCTGCCGTTGTCCGGTCGGCCTCCACGGTCCGATCCGCGTCCACGGTCCTCGCACCGTTCCTATCCGTGCGCACGTCGGGGTCGACCGCGTCGGCCTTCGTCAGCTTCTCGTCGACCGATGCGCGGGCGTCGCGCGCCTCGGCGGCGTGCGCTTCAGCATCGCGGCGTCGCCGTTCGGCTTCGACCTCCGCCTGCTTCGCGTCCGCCTCGGCCTGGGACGCCTTGGCCTCCCGTTCGCGCGCGGCGAGGTCGTCGTCGCGGGCGGCGACCCGGAGCTCCTCCGCCCGGTGCCGGTCGAGTTCCTGCTTCCGTCGCCGTCCCGCTGTCATGGCGATCACGACGATGATCGCGATCACCACCACCACGACGACGATCAGGATGATCCATCCGGTTGTGTTCATGTCGGGTCATCGTACGCGCGCGGCGCCGGCGGGCTAGTGGGTGGCCCGGATGCGCATCGCGCCCAGGCCCCCACCGCCGCTCAGTTCAGGACGAACCGCTGGGCAGGAGCCCCGTTGCACACCCAGATCCGCAGCGCTGTCCCGTTGGCGGTCGCGCCGTTCGGGGAGTCGAGGCAGTATCCGGATGCGGGGTTCAGCAGAGCCCCGTTGGCCTGCGGCACCCAGTGCTGGCCGCCGACGTTGTTGCAGTCGTACAGTTCGACGCCGGTGCCCATCACCGTGGAGTTGCCGTCGATGTCGAGGCAGCGGCCGATGGTCCGCACGCTCTGGTCGGCGGGGTTGTACGTCCACTGCTGGTCGCGCGCCTCCGCCCGGCCGCCCGGCGCGCCCGTGACCACGTTCTGGCAGGTCCAGAGCTGCACGACCCCTCCGTTGCCGTTCACGTCGTCGCCGGCGACGTCGACGCACTTCGACGCGGCGCCGGCCACGGGGTACAGGATCGGGGTCGCCACGGTGAACTTCTGCGCGGCGGCGCCGTTGCAGGTCCAGATCCTCAGCGGCGTGCCGTTGGCCGTGTTGCCGTTCGGCGCATCCAGGCAGAGACCGGATGCGGGGTTCTTGATCGAGCCGTCGGCCTGCGGGATCCACTGCTGGCCGCCAGCACCGTTGCAGTCGTAGAGCTCGACGCCCGTTCCGAGGGTCGTCACGTTGCCGTCGACGTCGAGGCAGCGGCCGAGCGTGTTGAGCGTTCCCTCACGCAGCGCGCTGCCGACCCAGTGCTGATCGGCGGCGAGGGTTTTGCAGTCCCACAGCTGCACCGTGGCGAGGTTGCCCCCGACATCGTCCCCCGCCACGTCGACGCACTTCCCGCCAGGACCGACGATGGTCCTGCCCGGTCCGCCGCCCGTGCTCACGCCCTGGTAATTCTGGGAGACGATGTTCGTCTGCACGGCGTTCTCGGTGGCGTCCGTCGCGTAGCCGCTCGTCATCACGCCCTCGAAGAAGGACTGCGTGCCGCGGTTGGAGTTGTCGCCGCCGGCTCCCAGCCCGATCGAGCCCTCGAGCTTCATCGGCTTCCAGGTGCTGCCGAACCGGTCTGTGCCGTCCGGCAGGGCGCCGTTGTACCAGGTGGAGAGCCCACCGGACTGCGCGTTGCCTCCCTTGAGCGCGAAGGTGTCGACGCCGTTGTTCTTGAGCACGGCGGTGACGAATTTGGAGGCGTTGCCCTGGTTGGGCGTCCACACCGCGGTCTTGCCCTGGAAGACGCCCTCTTCGAGGTCAGCCTGCACCCACGGGCCGTGCCCGGTGGCTCCGTTCGCGCCGAGGGTGGAGAGGTTGAGCGTGTCCATGTGCCCTGCGCCGGTGTCGACGGTGTCGGTCTCGACGTTCCCGAAGTCGGAGCAGCACGCGCTGTTGACGTTCGTTCCGCTGGCGACCATGTACATCGACTCCGGGCTCGCGCCGCGTGCCGTGCCGATGGTCACCGTGCTCGACCGGCGGTATGCGACCCCCGGGGGAAGGTAGAGGCCGTATGCCTTCGTCCCTGCGACCGTGATGGGGAGCGCGCCGGCGTCCGCCGGGGCGTTGGCTGCTCCCTGCTCGCCGGCCGGGGCGGGCGTGAGGTCGTTGTGGTTGGGGGACTGGTCGTACACGATCGGGATGACGCAGGTCGTGCCGGAGCAGAAGTTGTCCTGCTGCGTCGCGTCGGCGTATCCGCCTGCCGAGAGCACGCCGATGTTCCTGGAGGCGCCGTCGGAGGCGCGCTTCACCTGGTAGAGCGGGCCGTTGTACGAGGCGTAGAGGGCGCGCGCCGGGCTGTACGCCGCGACGCAGGGCGTTCCGCCCGCCGCGTAGATGTCGCACGGCCCGTCGCCGGCCGCCGAAGCGGGGGCGGGGGCCGCCAGAGGGGAGAAGACGAGGGCGAGTACGAGGGTGAAGAGGCCCAGCGCGGCGGTGAGATACCGCTTGCCGGTCGTCGTTGAGACGGTGTGCACGGTGTTTCCTTCCTTTCCAGCGTCGTTGCTTGCAGGAGCTTCATCGTTAAAGCATCGGCGAAAACGAGTGCTTTAACGATTAAACAGAGTGTATGGCCCGCGAGCGTCAGCCCGCTACCCCTCCCGTGCCAGCCGGCGCGACCGGGACGACGACCGCGTCGGCCTCCGTCGCATCCTGAGCCGTGCATCCACAGGACTGCCGCAGCACCAGGTCGACGCCCACTTCGTGCCGCTGCCAGCCGTCGACCCCCGCCATGATCGCGAACAGCCGCTCGCTCGCGATCCGGGCGATCCGCTGCGCGGGCACGCGCACGGTGCTGATGCTCGGCGTGGTCACCCGTGCGAGCCCGAAGTCGTCGAAGCCGACGATCGCGACAGCGCCCGGCACGTCGATGGATGCGCTCCGCAGCGTTGTCAGCGCGCCGAACGCCATGTCGTCGTTGGCGGCGACGATCCCGTCGAACGCGGAGACGCCGTCGCCCAGCTCACGCACCGCCGTCACGCCGGATGCCTCGCTGAGGTCTCCCTCGATGACCAGCGACGCATCCTCCACGCCGTGGGCGCGCACCGCATCCAGGAATCCGTCGCGCCGGTCTGCGCCGGTCTGGTGATCGAGCGGACCGGAGAGGTGGAGCAGTCTGCTCCTGCCGTGCGCCGTGATCAGGTGCTCGGTGATCGCACGGGATGCCGCACGGTCGTCGATGCCGACGGTCACCGCCGACGGCAGGTACGGGAAGTTGCCGATCATCACGACGGGCAGGCCGCTCGCGATCAGACGCTCGACCGTCGGGTCGTCGATCGCCGCGCTGGTGAGGATCGCGCCGTCCGCGCTGTTGGAGCGCATGACGCGCTCGTACGCGGCCAGCCCGTGCTCGTTGTCCGGGTTCGTGGAGACGAGCAGTTGCACGTCGTTCTCGTTGGCGACCGAGGAGGTGCCCTCGAGCACCAGCATGAAGTAGCTGTGCCCGAACACGTGCGTCGCCGTGGTGGGGACGATCAGCGCGATGGTGCCTGCGTGCTGGCTGCGCAAGGCGCGGGCGGCCGAGCTGGGCACGTAACCGAGCTCCGACGCGGCGGCGAGCACGGCCTTGCGCGTGTCGTCCCCGATGCGCGGCTTCCCGGCGAGGGCCATCGAGACGGCTGACGGGGTGATGCCCACCTTCTCGGCGATGTCGCGAAGGGTGACGCGCCTGGCGCTCGCCCGTTCTGGCATGTCCGGTTCCTTCCCGTGGGGGCCTCGCCCGTGCGATCCTTACCGTATCTCATGACGGTTCTGCGGCCCCGGTGACGATCTCCCGGATGGTGTGCGCGGCGAGCTTGGGCGTCCTGTCCTCCGTGCAGAGGCCGTTCGCCTCCTGCATCGTGTCGGTCAGCTGCGTGTAGCAGGTGCCGGCGAGCACGGTGCTGGCCTGCACCGCCCGGTAGAGGGAACGCAACCGGTCCTCGAACTGCTCGTGCGTGTCTGCCGTCGAGTACCCCCAGCTGTCCTCCGCGGCCGGGCCGCTCCCCGCGGCGAACTCGATGCCGCCGAACTCCGTCAGCATCAGCGGGGCGTCGTCGCGGAGCGCGTCGGTGAGCACCATCGCCCGCCCGCACGGACCGATGCCGTGCCGGAGGGCGTCGCGGGCTGCACCGTCGAGGTAGCGCGACCGCACCGTCTCCGGATCCGCGTCGTAGTCGTGCACGGAGAAGATGTCCGATTCGAGGTGCTCCCAGCCGTCGTTCGTGATCACCGGACGCGTCGGGTCGAGTGCCCTGGTCAGGTCGGCCAGGCCGCGGGCGAACGCGCGCTGCGCCGGCGAGTGCGCGATGTCCTGCACGCCCCAGCTCTCGTTCAGCGGCACCCAGGTGATCACCGAGGGGTGCGACCGGTCGCGGTCGACCGCGCGCATCCACTCGCTGGTCAGCCGCTCGACCGCCGTCGCGGAGAACACGTACGCCGCCGGCGCCTCCGCCCACAGCATCAGCCCGAGCCTGTCCGCCCAATAGAGGAAGCGCGGGTCCTCGATCTTCTGGTGCACTCTGGCGGAGTTGAAGCCGAGCGACAGGATCAGCTCCACCTCGTGCAGGAGCGCCCGCTCATCCGGTGCGGCCAGGTGCGACTGCGGCCAGTAGCCCTGACTGAGCACGGAACGGAGGACGACGGGACGGTCGTTGAGTAGGAAGCTGCCGTCGCGCGCATCCACCGACCGCAGCCCGAGGTAGCTGTACACGGTGTCGGCGTCGCCGCCCGGTGTCTCGACGGTGACGGTCGCATCCACCAGGACAGGCGAATCTGGTGACCACAGGATGCGGTCGCGGTCCTGCCCGTTCCGCAGCCGGGGCACCGTGATCTGGCCGACATGGCGTTGGCCGCTCACCGCGGTGGTGAGCTCGGCGATCGTCTCGTCGCCCAGCAGCAACCGGATGCGGCAGCGCGTGCCAGGCGCCGAAGGCCGGTTCAGGTTCACCTCGAACGCGACCGCTGCGCCCGGCACATCCGGGGTCAGGTGCAACTGCTCGACGAACACCTCGGGCGTCGCTTCGAGCCAGACCGGCTGCCAGATCCCGGTGGTGCGCCGGTACCAGATGATGTGCGCGTCCTCCTGCCAGTCCTGCTTGCCGCGCGGCTGCTCCACGTCGGCGGCCCTGTCTTCGGCCCGCACCGTGATGAGCTGCACGCCACCGTCGACGATCGCCGTCGTGATGTCGAGGGTGAACGGCGTGTGACCGCCCTCGTGGCTGCCGACCGGGATGCCGTTCAGCCACACGCTCGCGCGGTAGTCGACAGCACCGAAGTGCAGCAGCACGCGGGGCCGGCCGGAGGAGAAGCCCGCTTCGAGCACGTCCTCCCACGACACCTCTCTCTGGTACCAGACCACGTCGTGGAACCGGTCGTCTCCGACCCCGGATGCCGGGCTCTCCGGAGGGTACGGCACGGCGATGGTCCCTGCCAGCCGGTGGCCGGCGGTGTGCCAGCCCTCCCGCTCGCCGACCTCTGCATCGTCGTACGCGAAACCCCAGGTGCCGTCGAGTTCCGCCCAATCCTCCCTGAGCAGCTGCGGTCTGGGCCGCGCGATGGTCAGCGCGCTCGCCCGGAGCGTCCCCGCCACGCTCAGAGCCCTTCCGGCAGTGCTGCCGCTTCGCGCGGGAACGACGGCGCTGCCTCCGTCGGCGTGCGCAGCAGGGACCCGTCGTCGCCCTCGCTCAGCTCGATCAGTCCCATCCTGCGCAGGAAGGGGGTGACCCCGGCTGCCGGGTCGGCGAACGTCTCCGATGTCGCGTCGTGCGAGGTCTCCGGATGCAGCACGAACTCCTCGACGTTGCGCCCACCGGAGGCGAACGACCAGTCGACGAAGTCGAGCAGCGGCCACCAGGTGAGGCCGCGGATGTCCACGCCCTCCCCGTGCAGCGTGCGCACGGTCTCCGTCGCGGCCTCCAGCCAGTCGCGGCGCACCCGCTGGGTGCCCTCGATGCTCGTCTCCGTCACCAGCATCGGCATCCCGTACCGCTCCTCCCAGCGCAGCAGCACCGTGCGGAGCCCGTCCGCCCAGCGGTTCGCGGTGACCTGCCTGGTGGCCCCGTCGACCACCTCCAGGATGCGCGGGGTCAGGTCTGGGTAGTAGTTGACGCCCAGGATGTCGATGGTGGGAGCGCCGGAAAGCAGCTCGGCCAGGTGCTCCTCTGCCGCCCCGTTGCCGGTGAGCCAGTCGTGCAGCGGGTGCGCGGCATCCACTCTGCCCAGGATGAGGTCGGTGGGCAGCGTGGACAGCGAGCGCAGCAGCTCGACCTCGGCCAGCAGCGCGTCGTCCGTCGTCTCGTAGAGCTGCGACGCCTCGACGTGGACGACGACGGCGCCGGGGTTCGCATCCCGGATCGCGGCGACCGCCCGCTGCACGCCCCTGGCGATCCCGACCGCCACGGTCGTCCAGCCGTCCCAGCCGGTCAGCGCGGGCGGCCAGACGCCGCGCAGCCCGCAGAACGACGCCGTGGTGATCGGCTCGTTGAGCGGCGTGATGTGGTCGACCACTCCGCGATAGCGTTCGGCGAACGCCCCGGCGAACTCCGCGAGCGCCTCCGGGAACACCGGGTCGGCGAACGAGCCGTCGAGCCAGGTCGGCGTCCCGTAGTGCACCAGGTCGGCGATCACCGTGAGGCCGAGCTCGTTGACGGCGACGTCGATCCGCTCGTCCAGAGCGCTCCAGTCGAAGCGGCCAGGGGCGACGTGCACGAGCGGCCAGCTGACCCCGTAGCGCAGACCGGTCGCCCCGAGCCCGGATGCGGTGGCCAGGTCCTCCCGCCAGTGCTCGTCGTGCCCGGTGAGGGCGAACTCGTTGAGCGCGCCCATCGACGAACCGGGGGCCGGATAGACGCAGGTGTCCTCGATGCCGATCAGCCAGCGCAGCCGGTCGTGGGGGAAGCCTTCGATGAATGTGGTCACTTGAGTCCTGTCGTTGCGACGCCGGCGACAAAGTATCGCTGCGCGAGGAAGAAGGCGATGGCGATGGGGAGCAGCGAGATCACGGCTCCGGCCATCAGCACGGCGTGGTCGGTCACGTGCTGTCCGCCGAACAGCGCGAGCCCGGCGGGGAGGGTGCGCATCTCGGAGGTGCTGGTGACGACGAGCGGCCAGAGCAGGTCGTTCCAGAGCGCGGTGAAGTTGAGCACGGCGACCGTTGCGATGGCCGGCTTCGCCAGCGGCAGGATGATCTGCCAGTAGATGCGGAGGTGTCCTGCCCCGTCGATCCTGGCGGCCTCGTCGAGGTCGCGCGGGATGGAGACGAAGAACTGACGGAACAGGAAGATGCCGAACGCACTGGTGGCGCGCGGGATGATCAGCCCCTGATAGGTGTTCAGCCAGTCGAGGTGGAACAGCTCGATGAACACCGGGATGAGGGTGACCTGGAACGGCACCATCAGCGTGACGAGCACCAGCCAGAACGCGATGTTCCTGCCGGGGAAGTCGATCCTGGCGAGCGCGTACGCGCACATCGAATCGAACAGCAGGGTCAGCAGGGTGGTGACTCCGGCGAAGACGATCGTGTTGAACACCAGCAGCAGGAACGGCAGCTGCTCCCACACGCCCTGGTAGCCGTGCAGCGTCCACTCGGTGGGGAACAGGCTGGCCGGGTTGCTGAAGAGGTCCTTCTCGGTGCGGAACGAGGTGGACAGCATCCAGATGAAGGGGACGAGGGCGAGCACGAGCCCCACGCCGACGAAGATCCACTTCGAGACGTCCGCGAAGCGGGTGGATGGCCGGACCGTGCGCCGGCGCAGCGTGTCAGTCGACATCGTTGTACCTGAAGATTCTGAGTTGGAGGGCGGAGATGACGACGATCACGAGGAACAGCGCCCACGAGATCGCCGCCGCGTATCCGGTGTGGAAGTTCACGAAACCCTCGCGGAACAGCAGGGTGACCAGGGTCTCCGTCGAGAACAGCGGACCGCCTCCCGTCATCACGTAGACCAGGTCGAACAGCTGGAACGACTGGATGGTCATGATGAGCGTCGCGAACAGCATCGTCGGCCGCAGTGCGGGGAGGGTGATGTAGCGCAGCAGGTTCACCGCGCCTGCGCCGTCGAGCCTGGCCGCTTCGTAACGCTCCGACGGGATGCCCTTGAGGCCGGCGATCAGGATGATCATGACGAATCCGGCGTTCTTCCAGATGTTCACGAAGATGATCGTCGGCAGGGCGAGCTCCGGCGACTGCAGGAACCCGACCTTGCCGAGGCCGAGCGCCGACGTGATCCCGCCGATGAGCCCGAGCTCGGGGTCGAGCAGGAACCGCCAGACCAGGCCGATCGAGGTCAGCGAGACGACGGTGGGGAAGAAGAACGCCGACCGGATGATGCGGGTGCCGAGTCCTTCCGCGGCGAGGGCGAGTGCCAGCGCGAGGCCGACCACGACGATCCCGACCACGGAGATGACCGTGATGAGCGTGGTGTGGACGAGCGCATCCCAGAATCGCGGGTCCTGGGTGAGCTTGATGTAGTTGTCGAAGCCGACCCAGGGCTGGTCGTCGGCGCCGATGGTCCAGTCGTGCAGGCTGTACCAGAACGACACCAGGATCGGCCAGAGCACGAAGACGCCGAGGATGAGGAAGCTGGGGGCGATGAAGAGCAGGGCGGGACCTACGCGGAAGCGCCTGCGCCTCCGCGGCTGCTCCCCGTGTGCGGTGGGGCGGGCCCGGGAGCCGTCGTGCGACTCCCGGGCCCTGGTGATGACGGTCATTTGCTGGAGCAGCCCGTGAGTTCGTCGATCTTCTTGGATGCGGTGGATGTGCCGTCGTCGATGCCGGTGCCTCTGGTGAGGCTGCCGATCAGCGGCACGTACGCGTCGGAGTCGACCTGGGTCGCGTTCGGCACCTGCGGGAGGTAGAGGCGGGAGTCCGGCACCTGCGACGAGAACACCTTCACGACCGGGTTGGCCGCGAGCTCCGAGTCGTCGGCGAGGTCGGTGCGCAGCGACGGGAAGCCGGTCGAGAGCGAGAACTTCTTCTGCGCGACCTTGCCCGTCCAGTACGCGAGGAACTCCTGCGCCTCCTCCGGGTGCTTGGTCTTGGCCGAGATCGCGAGCGGCGCCGTGGAGCCGAGGGTCACCGGCTTGCCGGACGCGGCGACGGGCACCTGCACGATGCCGAGGTCGATGCCGGCCTTCTTGTATCCGGGCGCCGCCCAGGGCCCGTTGATCTCCATCGCGGCCTTGCCGGCGGAGAAGAGGGCGTCCGCTTCGGCCCCGGTGAGGCCGACAGGCGAGATCTTGTCGTTGACGACGAGGTCGACCCACGGCTTCAGGCTGTCCCGGCCCTTGGTGCTGGAAAGGACGCTGCAGTTCTTCGCGTCGACGATGTCTCCGCCTTCCAGCCACTGCAGCACCGGCCACATCTGGATGGTGTTGTTGTCGGCGAGCACGAGCCCGTACTTTCCGTCCGTGGTGAGCTTCTTGGCAGCCGCCTTGAGCTCGTCGACCGTGGTGGGCGGGGTGACGCCCGCTGCGGTGAAGAGCGCCTTGTTGTAGTAGAGGCTGAGGGTGGCGTAGTTGGCGGGCACCGCGTAGAGCTTGTCGTTGTAGGTGAACTCATCGACCAGGGCCGGAGCGAACTTCGAGACGTTGATCGTGGTCGCGGAGTCACCGGTCTTGGTGATTGGCAGCACCGACTTGGTCTTGACGTACTGCGCGATGACGTTGGGGTCGGAGGCCGGGGCGGCGATGTCCGGGCCCTGCCCGGTCATCCACGCGGACGGCAGCTTCTGCTGGATGGTGTCCCACGGCTCGGCCGACATGGTCACGGTGATCTTCTTCTGCGAGGCGTTGAAGTCTTTGACGATCTGTTCGTAGCCCGGTGCGTCTCCACCGGTGAATCCTGTCCACACCGTGAGCTTGACGGGATCGCCGGAGTTGGAGCCGCCACCGGAGCATCCGGTGGCGAGCAGGCCGACCGCGGTCGCGACCGCGACGACCGCGAGCTGTTTCTTGTAGCGCATGGAGTCTCTCCCTTGAGCGAAGGTAACGATGATCGGATGAATGGTGCTTCATCGTTAAAGCAGATAGTAGACGACGAAGGCGACAGAGCACAATGCAGTCGATCTGCGGTGGGGGAGAGACGTGACGGGGCGGGGTGGTTGCCGGCAACCACCCCGCCCCGATGGCACTGCTAGGCGACGACCGCCTTCTGGTTCTCGTTCTGGTGGTCGGCGGCCGAGTCGACGCGGATCTTCCGCGGCTTGGCCCGCTCGACGACCGGGATGACGACGCTGAGCACGCCGTTGTCGTAGCTGGCGCTGATGCGCTCAGCATCGACGTCGTCGCCGATGGTGAACTGGCGCAGGTATGAACCGAACGGCCGCTCCTGGGCCAGCCAGCGCGAGTTCTCCCGGTTGGCGGCCGACCGCTGCGCCCTGATCGTCAGCAGGTGACCGTCGACGTCCACGTCGACCGAACCGGGGTCGACGCCGGGGAGGTCGGCGTTGAGCACGTACTGGTCACCCTCGCGGAACAGGTCGACGGGCATCAGCCGCGGCTGCCTGCTGGTGTCGAACACGCTCTGGGCGATCCTGTCCAGCTGGCTGAAAGGATCAAATGACATCGACATGGTGAGATTCTCCTTCCATCGGTGTGGCGGCACGGTGCCGCCGGGTTTTGTTCGTGGTGTCGGCATGGCCAGGCGTCCTGGCCCGGTGTCACGGTGGTGACCGGATCGATGCGCGCGGCTCCGGTGCTCGCGGTCCGCCGTGCGGATGCGACGTCGTCCGCCGATCGGGATGCGCGGCCGCGTCCCGCGACCGAGGGGCGTCGGCCGTCGTCGCCGGCGCATCCCAGAAGCCGGAGACGATCTGCTCGAACTCCGCGTCCACCCACTCCTGATCGGAGCAGAGGATCTCCGCGAACTCGTCCGCGGTCTGCTCGACCACGTCCGCCACTGTCACGGTTCATCACCTCCATACCTGTCGTCGCGTGCCGCCGCGAAGCCGGATGCCGAGGCCCGACTCCGCGACCCAGAGAGGATGTGGATCAGTTGATGCATATGTTTTACAACACTGTTCGATGGCTCGCAAGTGCTCCGAGCGCGCCTCCTCACCCCGGCCGGAACCGGGGGAGAACGCGTCCCTGCGGCGGCGCTCGACGAGCGGGTGTGGGTTCGGGCAGAATGGCGATCGACATCGAGACAGGGGGACTGTGATGCCGACACTGACGGGACCGAAGGTCGAGCTGGGGGAGCTCTCACGGCTCCCCGCCGGACCCATCCTGGTCCGGCTGAGACGCGTGCTGATCACGACGGGCATCGCGGCGGTCGTCTACACGATGCTCTGCACGGGCAGCGTCGGCGCCTGCTCGGACAGCGGCGCATCGGATGGTGTGGTGCAGACCACTTGCAGGAACATCGCGCTGCGCCCGAGCTGGTTGGTCTACGCCGCCTTCGCAGTCATCCTGTTCGTCGTGATCGGCAGGATCGCCCGCAACTCGGCGACCGTCACGGATGCCCTGCGTCTCCTCGACCGCGCCGCCGGGCTGATCATCGCCATCGCGCTCGTCTCCGGCGCCATCGCCCTGACCTGGATGATGCTGTTCCCGATCGACACGCTCGCCGACGGTGGGACGATCGTCTTCCCGTTCCCGTTCGGCTCGCCGGAGCTGACGGTCACGCACCAGCCGTGACGCTCACGCGGCCTGCGGCCTCTGGTCAGTCCGCCAGCAGCATCCCGAACCACGGCTCGACGACCGCGGCGATGTCGTCGCTGTCGATGTCGAGCTCGGGGAGGTCGACGAAGTGCCTGGCGATCGTCATCCCGAGGATGCTCGACACCAGCACGGCCGCGCGCAGGCGGGCGTCGTCGCGGTCGCTCGTGCGCGCCAGGTTGTCGACCCGGTCTTCCAGATAGTCGCGCATCACCGTCGCCGCCTCCGGCGAGGTGAGCATGGAGCGCACGAGAGCCTTCGTGTGCGGCGGCAGCTCGCGCAGCCGGAGATCCAGGACCTCCGCCAGGTGTTGCGGCACCTGTTCGGCGCTCAGGTCGGGCGCCGGCCGGACCGCCAGGGCGAACAGCGCCTGCTTCGAGCCGTAGTGCTGCAGCACGAGCGACGGGTCGACACCCGCGCGCTGCGCGATTCCGCGCACGGTCGCGCCGTCGGCGCCGCGCTCGCCGAATTCGGTCTGTGCTGCCTCGAGGATCTTCGCGGCGGTCGCCGCTCGTCGCTCTGCGCGCGTCATCGGCTCATCCACGCATTCACTCTACAGCGGTTGAGTGAGAGTGGTATTGTTTCACTCAACAATAGTTGAGTGAAACGAGAAGAACATGGACACACACACGACCAGTCCGAACAGGACCGTGCTCGTGATCGGCGCATCCCGAGGGTTGGGCGAGGCGATCGTCGAGGAGTACGTCGCCCGCGGCTCCCGGGTCGTGGGAACCGTGCGCGGCGACGCGCCGACGCCCCTGCATGCATTCGCCGAGCGGGCGGGAGACGCGGTCGAGATCGAGCACGTCGACATCACGAAACGGGACGAGGTGGATGCGCTGAGCAGGCGTCTCTCCGGGCGCACCTTCGACCTGCTGTTCATCGTCGCCGGCATCGCGCTCGTCCCCCGGAACGCCATCGCCGCCGACATCCTGGACGACGAGTTCGAACGGATGATGTACACGAATGTGCTCAGCGTGATCCGCACCGTCGAGGCGCTGGACGACCTGGTCGCGCCGGACGGCACCATCGCCGTCATGTCGTCCGGACAGGGGAGCGTCGCCAACAACCACACCGGCGGGTTCGAGGTCTACCGCGCCAGCAAGGCGGCGCTGAACCAGCTGATGCGCAGCTACGCGGCCCGGCACGACAGCGAGGATCGCACGCTCCTGCTGACAGCCCCCGGCTGGGTGCAGACCGACATGGGCGGCTCGGGCGCGACGCTGCGCATCGAGGAGAGCATCCCGCCGCTGGTCGACACGGTGGATGCGCAGCGCGGCGCGGCCGGCCTGCAGTACCTCGACAGGAACGGGGAGACGGTGCCGTGGTGACCGGGCGCCAGGGTGCTCGGGCGCTTCGGAGAAGTCATTCGTTCTGTGTAGCAAGACCCGTCGAGCGACGGATGAGAGCCACGCAGCCGCCCGGATAGCGTCCGGGTATGCCCACCGTTCCCCTCCGCACCGCCGTGCTCGCCGCCCTCCCGACCGTGCCGCAGCGTGTGCTGTTCGCGTCCGCCGTCGCCCTCAGTGCGCTCGTGCTGGTGATGCCGTTCCCCGGAAGCCTGAGCGTCGTCGCCACCAGGTGGCTCGTCGCCGTCTCGGCGGGCGTGCCCGGCGTGGGCCTCCTCTCGGAGGTTGCGCTGGTGGCGCTCGCCGCCGGAGTGGCCGCAGCCATCGTCCTGAGCTGGCGGCGGCAACCGGCCGCCCGGGTCCGCGTGGTCGCCCTGGTCGTCTCGGTCGGGATCGCGTACGCGGCGAGCGAGTCGATCAAGCTGCTCGTCACGGAGCTGCGCCCCTGTCAGCGGTGGCCGCTGGCGGAGGAGTGCGCGCCGCTCGGCGACTGGTCGTTCCCGTCGAACCACGCGACGCTCGCCTTCGCGGCCGCCGCCGTCATCGCAGTGCTGTCCCGCCGGTTCGCCGTGATGGCTGCGGCCTTCGGATGCGCCGCGATTGTCGCGTTCGACCGGGTCGCGCAGGGCGCCCACTACATCCACGACGTCGCGGCCGGCGCGGTTCTCGGCCTCGGGATGGTCGTGGTCGCCCTGGTCTGCGCCGCCCTGTTTCTGCGCTTGAGGCCGTCCGCCCGTCAGCGCGACCGGGATGCGAGCACGTAGGCCGGCACTGCGACCGCGGCCACCACGATGTGCATCGCCACCAGCGCGAGGATCGCGGTGCCCGTCGCGCCCGGCATGAACTGGAGTACCGCCAGCAGGATGTCCGGGATGAACGACAGCAGCAGGACCACGGGGACGAGGATGGTGAGCGCCCTGCGCGGATTGCGCGCGTGACGTTCCACCAGGCGCCAGCCGATCCACCCCGCCAGGACGCCGAGGATCGTCATCGAGACGTACGCGGGCACGGAGAGTCCGCCGAAGTCGGCCGGGGCGCCCGCCGCTTTCGCGATGGTCGCCACGACGGCGTTGAGCGCGATCGCGATGGCGACCGCGACGACGAGGATGACCGCGACGCGCGGCTTCGAGAGTGCCGCCACCGGTGCTGCGGTGGCCGAGGTTGTTGCCATGACTCCTCCAAACGGTCGGGGGAACGGGCGCCCATTACGGATACGCCGTTCTCGTAATTGGTTACGGTACTCTTAAGTACCGTAATTCGGCAAGCAATTTACGGGAACACCCGAACCCGGAAGGTAGACTCCTCTCCCATGTCCGCCGACGCGACGCAGCCCTCCGGTCGACCCCGGGACTCCGGGCTCGAGCACCGCATCATCGAGGCGACCCAAGATCTGCTGATCGAGCGGGAGTACGTCGGCACGACGATCGCCGCTGTCGCGGCGCGTGCCCGCTGCGGCAAGTCGGCGATCTACCGCCGCTGGGAGACGAAGGTCGATCTGGTCGTCGCCGCCGTGCGCGCGACCCAGACCAGGCTCGACCCGCAGGACACCGGCTCGTTACGCGAGGACCTCCGCCGCACCGCGATGCACTTCGCCGGCTCCGACGAACGCTCCGGCCGCATCCTGGCCAGCCTGCTCAGCGCCCTCGGCAGCGACCCGGACCTCTATCAGGCCGCCAACCGCGACGTCGGCAGTCCGCCGGCCGCTGCGCTGAGGGAGGTCATCGAACGGTGGATCGCCAGAGGGGTCGTGCCCGCCGACGTCCCGGTCGCCCTCATCGCGGGGCTCGTGCCCACCGCCGCGTTCGGCAGCGTCGTGCTGCGCAAGCAGTACCTCGACGAGGATGCGGTGACCGAGCTCATCGACTGGGTGGTCCTTCCGGCTCTGGGGCAGTCGCCCGGATCGGCGACACGCTCGACCCCGTGAACCGCGGCGTCAGCGGTCGAACTGCTCCCAGTGCCCCTCGCTGATCACCTCGACACGGCCCCCGACCACGGCGATCGCGGTCTGATCGTCGATCGCATACGACCGGCCCGGGATGCGCTCGGCCCAGCGCCGCGCGGCCTCGAGCGTGTTCTCCGTCCAGCCCGGGTAATCCAGGTGCGGGAAGATCGAGAAGTCGACCAGGCCGAGCGTCTCGTCCGGCCCCTCCGGCTGCCAATCGAGGAACTCCGTCCCCACGCGCGGAGTCAGCACCATGCTCCCGGCACTCACTCCCACCCAGACGGTGTCGACGAGTTCAGGCAGCATCCCGGCCAGGCCGGACTGGAGCATCCACGTGGAGAGGAATCTCGCCTCCCCGCCGTCGACCAGCAGCACATCGGCGTCGCGCACCCACGGCATCCAGCGCTCCTCCGCGATGCTCGGCAGTGCCGTCAGTTCGAGCACGCCCACCGACTTCCAGCCGAGCCCGACGAGCCCGCCATCGCCCTCCCAGCGGTCGGCCGTCGACCGCCACACGCTCTCCGGGCTGCAGAGCGGCTGCCCCCACTGCGCAGTGGGGATGAAGAGGGCGCGGCTGTCGGCGATCGGTTTTCCGAGCATCCCGATCAGCGATGCGCGGATGCTGTCGTTGGTGACCCCGCCCGATGTGAGCAGCAGCTTCATCCTCGTCCCCCGTCCGATGCCTGGAATCCTAACTCGTGACATGCCGGCGGAAGATCCAGTCGACGGTGCCCCGCCAGGTTTTCCGCAGCTCGCGGTTCCGGCGCCACTCGCGCCAGGTGAGCCAGATGATCACCACATCCAGGATGGTCAGGACGACCACCCCGACGGACGGCGCCGTGACGAGCTCGTAGATCTGGAACACCACGAACACACCGAGCGCGGCCATCGCCCACGGGTAGACGCGCCGGGATCCGACCAGCAGCGCGACGACGATCGCCAGCTTCACCACACCATGCAGCACCAGGTAGGCCGCGATGAACATCTGACTCCCGGTGTGCAGGTGAGAGACGCCGTGCACGAGAAGGTTGGCGACGAGGTCGTGCGGATCCTCGGTGAGCTCCTTCGACGTCGCGGCATGGGCGGCGGACTTCACCTGGCCGGGCGTCACGAAAAGCAGCGCGATCCCGCCGATCGTCTCCAGGAGCCCGTCGATTCCTTTGAAGAGCACCCCGACGAGGAACACCAGGTCGAGTACTCGCTCCCTCATCGTTCCCCCGCTTCTCGGATGCGCCGTCAACAACCATTGTCGGCGATCCCCTGGGCGGAGCAGAACGCGCCGTCACACCGCCTCGAGCACAACCGCGGATCCCTGACCTCCACCGCCGCAGATGCCCGCGGCGCCGAGCGAGCCGGCTCCGAGCGCGGTCAGCCTGCGTGCCAGGTGACCGACGATCCTGGCTCCGGATGCTCCGATCGGGTGACCGAGCGCGATCGCGCCTCCGTGTGTGTTGACGATGGCGGGGTCGACGCCGAGCTCGCGTGTCGAGTGGACGGCGACGGCCGCGAAGGCCTCGTTGATCTCCACGGCGCTCAGTTCCGTCGACGAGAGTCCCGCCGTCGTCAGGGCGGCATGGATGGCACGGGCGGGCTGGGCGTGCAGCGAGACGTCCGGGCCGGCGACGAACGCGTGCGAGCGGACGCGGGCGATGCCCGCGATGCCGCGAGCCGCCGCGGCTTCCGCGCTCATCAGCACCACGGCGGCTGCGCCGTCCGTGATCTGCGACGAGTTGCCCGCCGTGATGGTGCCGTCTGCGCCGAAGGCCGTCCGCAACCGGCCGAGGGACTCCACCGTGGTGTCGGCTCGGAGCCCGTCGTCTGCCGTGACGATGACCTGGCCCTTCCTTCCCGGAACGCCGACAGGGACGATCTCCGCGGCCTGCGCGTCGGCCGACACCGCCAGCCGCTGGTGCGACGCCGCCGCCCACGCGTCCTGCTCGGCGCGGTCGAGGCCGAGTCGCGTGTTCCCGTCCTCCGTCGAGGAGCCCATCGACCGTTTCTCGAACGCGTCGGTGAGGCCGTCCCGTTCGAGGGTGTCGACCAGCTCGATCGCACCGTACCGGGAGCCCGCCCGCGATCCCGGCCAGGCATGGGGTGCGAGCGACATCGACTCCTGGCCGACGGCCACGACGATGGAGGCCTCTCCCGCGTCGATGAGCCTCGCACCGGTGACGACGGCCTCCATCCCGGACAAGCACACGGCGTTGAGTGTCATCGCCGGAACGGTGAGCGGGATCCCGGCTCCGACAGCGGTCTGGCGCGCCGGATTCTGCCCCGCCGCGGCCTGGAGCACCTGCCCGGCGAACACCGCATCCACCTCGGCTGCGGCGATCCCGGCGCGCTCCAGCGCGCCGCGGACGGCGGTGGCTCCCAGCTCGGTCGCCGGGACGGCGGCGAACTGTCCGGTGTACCGGACGAACGGGGTGCGCGCGTACCCGACGATGAGTGCGGTCACGCGGACACCACCCCGGCGGAGAAGACGGGCTGCGACTCCGGCAGCGTGAACGCCGCCGCCGTCTTCTCCCGCAGCTCGGCCTCCGTGACGCCGGGCGCCGTCGCCCGCAGCACCAGCCCGGCGGGGGTGACGTCGAAGACGGCGAGGTCGCTGATGATCCTGTCCACGACCCCTGCTCCGGTGAGTGGCAGATCGCAGGTGGTCACGATCTTCGGGGTCCCGTCCTTGGAGACGTGGTCGGTGAGCACGATGACCCTGGGCGTGCCGGCGACCAGGTCCATCGCGCCGCCCATCCCTTTCACCAGCCGGCCGGGGATGGTCCAGTTGGCCAGGTCGCCGTTGGCTGCGACCTGGAGAGCGCCGAGAACGGCGATCGATACGTGGCCGCCGCGGATCATCCCGAACGAGGTCGCCGAATCGAAGCAGCTGCCGCCGTCGAGGAGCGTGACGGTCTGCTTGCCGGCGTTGATGAGGTCGGCGTCCTCCTCGCCCTCGTAGGGGAAGGGGCCCATTCCGAGGAGGCCGTTCTCGCTCTGCAGGGTCACCCGGACGCCCGGCGGCAGGTGGTTGGCTACGAGCGTCGGGATGCCGATTCCGAGGTTGACGTACTCGCCGTCGCGCAGTTCGGAGGCCGCGATGGCCGCCATCTCGTCTCTGGTCCATGCCACGGTCTTCTCCTCCTACGCGTCCGCGGTGATCCGGGGCCGGACCGTCCGCTGTTCGATGTCCTTGACCCGTGGGCGCGCGGTCACCAGACGCTGCACGAAGATGCCGGGGGTCACCACGGCATCGGGGTCGATCCAGTCGTCCGTCACCTGTTCGGCCTCCGCAATGGTGATCCGCCCGGCGGTCGCGACCAGCGGGTTGAAGTTGCGGGCGGTGCGGCGGTAGACGAGATTGCCCTCTCGATCCGCCAGCCAGGCGTGCACCAGCGCGACGTCCGCGACGATCCCGCGTTCCAGGATGTACGGCTCGCCGTCGAACACCTCGACCGGCTTGCCCTCCGCCACCGGTGTGCCGACGCCCGTCTTCGTGTAGAAGCCGGCGATGCCGGCGCCACCGGCGCGCAGCCGCTCCGCGAGGGTGCCCTGCGGGGTGAACTCCACTTCCAGGACGCCGTCGAGGTACTGCTGGGCGAACAGCCGGTTCTCGCCGACGTACGAGGCGATCACCCTGGCGACCTGCCGGTTCTCCAGCAGCAGCCCGAGGCCCTTCCCGTCGACGCCCATGTTGTTGGAGACGATGGTGAGCCCGGTCGCACCTGTGTCCCGCAGGGCCTCGATGAGGTCGGTGGGGTTGCCGCTCAGCCCGAAGCCGCCGACAGCGATCACGGACCCGTCGTGCACCACCTCGTGCAGCGCCTCTGCGGCAGTGCTCCAGATCTTGGACGCGCCGGACACGTCACTCCGTCCGGCGCTCACTTGATGGCCATCGCGTTCGGCGGGGAGCCGACGCCGCCGAGCAGGTTGAGCGGTTTGCAGGTGAGGAGGAACTCGTAGACCCCGTCCGCCGCGCAGTCCGCGGCGAGCTCGTCCAGCTTCCACAGCTCGCCGAGTGCCATGCCGAGGAGCGCGATCAGCGGGCGGTGCAGCATCCCGCTGTGGTCGACCCCGCGGGGCGGTGGCTTCTCGCCGGGGGTGCGGAAGTCGCTGTCCAGGACGGGGTCGGCCTCGACCGCGAGGTTGTCGGCGGCCACGAGGGCGATCTCGTGGTCCCACAGCCAGCGCAGCACCTCCTCGCGCTGTGCGAGCCCGGGCGACTGACGCCACGGGGTCCGCAGCCGCTCCTCCGGCGTCTTCGCGAGGTATTGCTCTGCCCAGCCCGTGCGCAGGAGCAGGAGGTCGCCGCCGTGCCACGACACGTTCTGCCTGGCGGCGATGTCGTCGAGCATCGCCGCATCCACGACGATGGTCGACGCCGGATCGTACGGCTCGCCGATCGCGGTGAAGTAGCGGGGCAGGTCGAGCAGCACGCCCCGGCCCACGATGCCGGCGTCCGCCCAGGTGTGCACCCCGAGCTCGATCGAGCCGGCGGTGTTGTCCGCGGAGGAGAAGCCGTTGTAAAAGCCGTGCTCGGGATGCCCGATGTGGCGCAGGGCGTCGATCTGCGACGACGACTGCAGATAGAAGGAGTCGACGTAGTCGTCCCTGTGCCATTCGTTGTTGGAGAAGATGTGGTGCTCGAGCGGCCGGCGGGTGCCGGTGGGATACGGCTCGAACGCGGTGATCGGGTGGTCGAGTCCGAACCGGCGGCCGGTGCGCACGAGACGCGCGGCGTCTGCGACGCGGTCGGGGGTCAGGAAGTTGATGGTGCCGAGCCGGTCGTCGGCGCCGAAGACGCCCCAGCTCGAGCGGGGAGGAGTCGCGGTGGCGAGCTCGTCATAGGTCGGGATTCTCATGTGGTCGTCCGTCCGGGATGCGGCGGAGCTCGTTGGTGAGCGCCGCCGTCGTGTTCAAGAGTGCGGTGATGATGGGCGAGCCGGCCGTGAGGTCGGCTTGCGGGTCTGCGCCGAGGAGGCCGACGGTGGCAGCGATCCCGTATTCGTCGAAGACAGGGGCCGCGAGGGAGAAGACGCCGCCGGACTGCGGGGTGATGCAGTATCCGGATCGCCTGGCCGTGTATACGGCAGCTTCCAGCTCGGCCCGTTCAGCGGACGTCGCCCCCTCCGTTACCCAGCCGAAGGCGCGCTCGTCGTCCAGGTGGCCGAGGAAGACCCGCGTCTGGGCGGCCGTCGCGTCGAGCTGGGAGCCGGCCCGCACGGTGACGACGGCGGTCCTGCTCCTGTCCTCCTCGACCAGTGCGACGACCGGGCCGCGGGCTCCCCAGAGGCTGAGCACCGCCGTCATGCGGACGGCGGCGCTCAGCTCGGCGAGGTACGGCGGCGCGATCTCGGTCACCCGGCGCCGGGTGAGGGCGTGGATCCCGAGTTGGAGCATGAGCCCGCCGAGGGCGAACGATCCGCGCCTCGCCCCGCGCTCGAGGATCCCTGCCGCAGCGAGCGACGCGCAGTATCGATACGCCGTGGTGCGGTTCAGGCCGAGCCGCTCAGCCACTTCTGCTGCCGTCAGATCGGTCGTGTGCGGACCGAAGAGGGAGCAGATCTGGCCGACGCGGGCGACCGCCTGGATGTCGGATCCGGATGCTTCGCCACTGCCTTCGATGTTCGCCATGCCTGAAGCGTAGTTCAGGGTGTGGACATCGTCGGGGCGGAAAGACCCGAGCGCGGGGCGGGTGATCACCCGGCGAGCCAGGTGGTCAGCTTGGTGGATGTCTCGTTGAAGTTCTTCGCGTACCAGTCGACGTCCTGGAGCACAGTGCCTCCCTTGTTGACCGGACCGTAGACCTGGACCTGCTTGGTGTACTGGTCGAGTTTCGGCTTCGCCTCCTTGTTCACCGGGGCGACGCCGAGCAGCTCGGAGATCTTCGCGACCTGCTCCGGCTCGATCACGCTGGAGATGAAGTCGACCGCCGCCTTCTTGTTCGGCGCTCCCTTGGGGATCGCGAAGGCGTTGAGCGCAGCGACGGTCTCGTCCCAGACGATGGTCAGCTTCATCCCGCTCTGGAGCAGGGGCACCAGCCGGGAGTCCGGCAGCAGGAACATGTCGACCTGCTTGGACTGGACCGCCTGCTGCAGCGCTCCCACGTTGGGCGCGAACGTCGTGACGTCGCGGATCTCGCTGAGCTTGTCGAGCGCGCGGTCGACGTCGAGCGGGTAGAGGTCGTCCGGCTTCACGCCGTCCGCCAGCAGCGGGTACTCCAGGATGCCGTTCTGCAGGTTGGTGACGATGCCGCGCTGCCCGGGGAACCGCTTCTTGTTGAAGAAGTCGGCGACGGTCTTCGGGCCGCCGTTGGGGAAGGCGTCCGTGCGGTACGCGATCGGTGTGGCGTTGATCCAGTTGCCGATGTAGCAGTCGCCCACGGTGCCCTTGACGAGCTGGCTCTGATCGACCTTGGACAGGTCGAGCTTCTCGAAGAGCGTGCCGCAGTTCTGTTGCGCGGCGTACGGCGCGGTCGCCACGACGTCCCACTGCACGGAGCCGCTGTCGACCTGCGCCTTCACCTGGGCGACGTCGGGCGGCGAGGTGTTCACGAACGTGATGTTCGGGTGCGCAGCGGTATATGGCTTCTGCCAGGCCTGGATCTGTGCGTCCTGGCCGGCGCCGCCGTAGCCGACGTACGTGATCGTCGCGGGCGCGTCCGCCTTCGCGCTGGTGCTGCTGGGGGCGCCGGCGCTGCCGCCTGCGCATCCGGAGAGCAGGGCGGTGACCGCGAGTGCGGCGGCGCCGATGGGCAAGGTCCTGGATCTGGACACCATTGTCGTTTCCTTCTTTGTCGGGTGGTGCTGGTGGGTTCGGTGCGGGAGGGGGGTGGTGCGGTGCGCCGCGGTCAGGCGGCGACGATCCGCTGGCGTTCCGGCTTCCACCAGGCGGTCACCTCGTCGCCGAGGAGCACGGTGGAGTCGAGAGCGTCGATGCGGGCCCGGCCGAGCTGTCGCGTTCGGCCGAGCTCGAGCATGGCGGTGCGATAGGAGCCCATGTACTCCAGGTCGCGGACGGTGGCGCGCACGGTGTTGCTGCCGGCGGGAACCTGGGCGGCATCGAGGGTGATGCGCACATCCTCCGGCCGCACGACCACTGCCGCGTGCGCGTTCACGCCGGGATGGTCGGCGACGGTCGCCGGGTCGACCGCCCAGGATTCGCCCTCCCAGCCGACGCGTGCGCCGATGGATGCGTCCGACAGGTCGAAGACGTTGGAGTCGCCGAGGAAACGGGCGGTGAACAGCGTGTCCGGCCGCCGGTAGAGCTGCTCAGGAGAGCCGACCTGCTCGATCTGCCCGCTGTTGAAGAGCGCGATCCGGTCGGAGAGGTTCATAGCCTCCTCCTGGTCGTGCGTCACGAAGACGAAAGTGGAGCCGACCTCGCGGTGGATCCGCCGGATCTCGGTCTGCAGCGCCCCGCGCAGGTTGCGGTCGAGTGCGCCGAGCGGCTCGTCGAGGAGCAGCGCAGCCGGGTTGAACACGATCGCCCTGGCGAGTGCGACGCGCTGCTGCTGTCCCCCGGAGAGCTGCGACGGATAGTCGCCGTCGCGCCCGGGAAGCTGGACGAGCTCCAGCACGGCGGCGACCCGCTGAGCGATCTCGGCCTTCGGGACCTTGCGCTCCCGGAGCGGGTACGCGATGTTCTGCGCCACCGTCAGATGTGGGAAGAGCGCGTAGTTCTGAAACAGCATCCCGAGGTTGCGCTTGTGCGGAGGCAACGATCCGACGTCGGTTCCGTTCAGTGCGATGGTGCCGGAGGTCAGCGTCTCGAATCCGGCGATGAGGTTGAGCGTCGTGGTCTTGCCTGAGCCGCTGGGGCCGAGCAGGGTCATGAACTCGCCCGGCTCGATCGTGAGCGAGATGCGGTCGACGGCCGGGGCGGCATTGCCGTACTGCTTCGTCACGTCCGCCAGCCGGATCCGGGTGCCCTGACGGGCGGTCGTTGCTGCCGCCGACCGAACGGCGGTTTCCTGGGTCGAGAGGGTCAAGGCGGTCTCCTAACGGGTCTTCTTCTTGCGGCTGCCGACGATGAGCGGCACGAGGAAGATGATGGTCACCGCGACGACGACGAGGCTCGACGAGGCGGAAATGGTGGGGTCGAGCTCGAACGTGACGCTGTTGTACATCTGCACAGGGAGCGTCTGGAACGTGGGCGAGCGCAGGAACAGGGCGATCACGACCTCGTCGAACGAGGTGACGAACGCGAAGATGGCTCCGGTGAGCACGCCTCGGCTGATCAGCGGCATGGTCACGGTGAGGAACGACCGGAACGGCGCTGCCCCGAGAGAGGCGGAGGCGCGCAGCAGATTCGCGTCGAACCCCCCGAGCGCCGTCGACACGGACACCAGCACGAACGGCACTCCGAGCGCCGCGTGGGCGAGCACGTAGCCGAGCAGGCTCCCGACCAGGTGCCACTGGAGGAAGGAGATGTACACGGCCACGGCCACGACGATCGCCGGGGTGACCATCGAGATCATCAGCAGCGTGCGCAGGAAGCCGGCGAACCTTCCAGCCAGCCGGTCGAGCCCGACCGCAGCCGCCGTGCCGACCACGGTCGCGATCAGCGCGGCCAGGATGGCCACGAGGAAGGAGTTGCCGAGCGAGGTGAGCCAGATCGGGTCGGTGAAGAACTTCTCGTACCAGCGCAGGGAGAAGTCCGTGGGCGGGAATTCGAACGCGGACGCCGAGCTGAAGCTGAGCGGGATGACCACCAGCGTCGGGAGGATGAAGTAGAGGGCGACGGCCGCACCGATGACGATCAGCCACCAGGGGATCGGGTCGGTCCCGCGGTCGCGGCGGCGCCGGGTCCGCCCTCCGCGGCGCTGCGCTGCCGCGTCGTCGTTGATGCTCGGGGCCGCGTGCTCCTGCAGTGCGGTCATCGCTGCTCCTTCGTTGGGGATGTGCTGGTGACGCCGATCGCCGAGATGGTGCCGCCGAACCTGTTGGCCCAGGCGACCAGCGCGAGCGTGATCACCAGCACGAGGATGCCGAGGGCACCTGCTCCGGCGAAGTCGAGCAACTGCGTGGTCCGCTGGGCGAGCAGTTGGGCGATCAGCGACTGCTGCGGGGACCCGAGCAGCGCGGGAGTGACGTAGAAGCCGAGGCTCAGCGTGAACACCAGGATGAGCCCGGAGACGACACCGCCGCGGGAGAGCGGCCAGTAGACCTTCCAGAACGCCACGAGTGGCGACGATCCCAAGCCGCGCGCTGCCAGCAGCAGCCGGCGGTCGATGGCGCCCAGCGAGCTGAACAGCGGAAGCACCATGAAGGGCAGCAGCACCTGGCTCATCGCGATCGTGACGCCGAGGACGCTGCCCTGGAACGCGATGTCGCCCGCTCCGAAGAACTCGAAGACGCTCTGCACCGGTCCGCCGCGCTGCAGCAGCACGATCCAGGCGTAGTTGCGCGCCATCACCGACGTCCAGAACGGGATGAGCACGATCACCAGCATCACGCCGCGCAGCCGTGGTCCCACCCTGGTCATCAGGTAGGCGTACGGGTAGCCGAGCAGGAACGCGACGATGGTCACGATCACCGCTGTGACCGCCGTCCGGCCGAGGACCGTGAGGGTGACCCCGTCCGTGAACAGTTTCGCGTAGTGGTCCAGTGTGAATTGGGGCGCGCCGAAGCTGCGCACCAGGCTCTGGCCGAGGGGCACCAGGAGCACCACGGCCAGCAGGCCGAGTGCCGGCACCAGGAGCAGCCAAGCCGGGCGCGGCCGCCGTGGCCTCGTCGTCGTCGTCATCCGTGTCATCCGTTCACCATCGCGCCGAGTTGCTCGGCGGCTTCTCTGAGCATCGCCACACGCTCCGCAGACTCGCCGGAGGCGGGGAGCATCGTCGTGGTCCCCAGGACGGCCATCGCCGCCTGGATGTCGTGGTCGCCGAACACCGGCGCCGCCACGGACGCCAGTCCGACCCTGCCGAGATCGGCCCAGGCGATGCGGTCGCGGCGGATGAGGGCCAGTTCGGCGTTCTCGCGCCTGGCCTCCTCTGCATCGAGTCCCGCGTGCAGGCGAGGGACGACGGTCGGGTCGGACTGGAAGGCGAGGAGCACTCTGGTCTGGGCGGCTTTGAGTTCGAGCGCCGCACCGACCCTGACCGTCAGCACGATCGTGCCGGCGTTCGCCTCCTCGACGTGGGCGACGACCGCGCCGGAGCGGCCGAGGAAGCTGAGGACAGCGGTCAGGCCGGTGGCGTCGGAGAGCTGTCGGAGCATCGTCGGGGCCAGCGACAGGATCTGCTGTCTGCTCGACACCAGTCCGGAGAGCTGGTCGATGAGGCGGCCGGGGCCGTACGACGCGCTGAGGAAGCCGGACGCCTGAAGCGAGAGCAGGTAGCGGTGCGCGGTCGTGCGGTTGAGGCCGAGGCGCTCCGAGACGAGGGCGGGGGAGAGCGTCCGCGTGTGCTGGTCGAAGAGGTCCAGGACCATCGCGGCGCGCTCGATCGACTGGATGCCGCCCCTGTCGGAATCGGGGAGGGCGATCGCCCGGGGCTCGTCGCCGTGTGCTGCAGTCTGCTCGATCATGACTCACCTCCTCGTCGAGGGTCGAAGCGTTGTCAGCGTTCAGTAAAGCAAGTAAATGTCCATAATGCAATCCACAATTTCGGATCATGAACATTCCGGATGAGCTAGAGCGCAGCGTTTTTCGAGACTTCCAGTGGACAAGGGCTGCTTTCGTCCGTATTCTGAACGAAAAGTACGTGATCCGAACACAAGGAGGTTCTCGGATGCTCGCCACCGATGACACGCCCACCCCGTCCCCCGCGCTGCTGAAGGTTCTCGAGGGAGCCGTCGATCTGCATGTCCACTCCGGCCCGAGCCCGTTCCCGCGCCGGCTCGATCACGTGGAGGCGTCGTACGACGCCGCACGCATCGGCATGCGCGCCATCCTGATCAAGTCGCACCACCACAACACGGTGATGGACCTGCTCGCGATGGGCGACCGCCTCAGGGAGGCGCCGACCCCGGCATATGGCGGGGTCGCGCTCAACTCGGAGGTCGGCGGCATCAACCCGTCGGCCGTCGCCGTCGCCATCCAGATGGGCGGTCGCGCCGTGTGGGGGCCGACGGTCTCGGCCGGCCAGCATATCCGCGCGCACAGCCACGACGACGGGTTCCCGACCGCCGGGTCGAACCTGGAAGAGAAGGAGGAGACGGTCTGGGCCGCCGACGGGAATGTCTCGGCGGAGACCGTGCGGGTGACGCAGCTGATCGGTCAGGCAGACATCATGCTCTCCGGCGGCCACCTCGACGCCGAGTCGATGAAGGCGCTGTTCGCGACCGCGAAGGAGAACGGCGTGCGTCGCCTGCTCCTGCACCACCCGGACTTCATCGTCAACGCATCGGACAACGATGTGGAGGAGATGATCGGCCTGGGCGCCTTCGTGGAGCACGAGTTGTCGATGTACCACCCGGGCGTCCCCGCCCCCGGTTTCCCGATCTCCCAGCTCGTCGACTGGATCGAGAAGGTCGGACCCGAGCACACGGTGATCGACTCCGACCTCGGCCAGAAGGGCAACCCGCTCCCGGTCGACGGCTACCTGTATGTGGTGCAGCAGCTGCTCGACCACGGGGTGAAGGAGCAGGACATCCGGCAGATGATCTGCCGCAACACGGCGTTCCTGCTCGGCCTCGAGGCGAGCAACCGATGAAGGCGGCAGAGAAGGTGATCATCAGCACGGCCGTCACCGGCTCGGTGAACGTGCCGTCGCAGAGCGATCACCTGCCCCTCTCCGCCGACCAGGTGGTTGCGTCGGCGCTGGAGGCGGTGGCAGCCGGGTCGGCCATCATCCACCTCCACGCCCGCCACCCGGATGGCCGCCCCGCCTGGGAGGCCGAGGTGTACGAGCAGATCGTGCCGCGCATCCTGGAGCAGACGGATGCGGTGATCAACATCACCACCGGCGGCTCGTCGGCGATGTCGATGCAGGAGCGCCTGGCCGGAGCCCTGCGATTCGCCCCGGAGCTGGCATCCCTCAACATGGGCTCGATGAACTTCGTGTACTCCGGGATCGCGGACAAGGTGACGGAGTGGAAGCACGAGTGGGAGCGGCAGTACGTGCTGAACACGTACTCCCAGCCGTTCATCAACTCCTTCGACCGCATCGAGTACACCCTGCGCGAGCTCGGAGAGAAGCTCGGGACCCGGTTCGAGTACGAGTGCTACGACATCGGGCACCTCTACACGCTGGCATACTTCGCCGACCGCGGGCTCGTGAAGCCTCCGTTCCTCATCCAGGGCGTCTTCGGCATCCTGGGCGGCATCGGCGCCGACCACGCGAACCTGACCCACATGGTGGCCATCGCCGACAAGCTCTTCGGCGACGAATATGCGTTCTCGGCCTTCGCGGCCGGGCGCGCACAGCTGCAGTTCGGCACCCACAGCGCCTGGCTCGGCGGGCACGTCCGGGTGGGACTGGAGGACAGCCTGTGGATCGGCAAGGGAGAGCTCGCGACGAGCAACGCCCAGCAGGTCCGCAAGATCCGCGCCGTGGTCGAAGACCTCGGCCGGCCGATCGCGACGCCGGACGACGCCCGCCGGATGCTCGCGCTCAAGGGCGCGGACCTGGTCACGCTCTAAGCACACGGACGAGAAGGAACGAACATGACGATGTATGCCAAAGACGACATCCGCTCGCAGCTCGCCGTCGCGCAGCCGACGGCGCGCGCGATCGACCCGGCCACGCCGATCAAGCCGTCGCAGTGGATCGCGTTCCACGACCTCGAGCCGTCGTTCGTCGGGGAGGCCGGTGGCCGGACCTGGGTCGCGCGGGCCGCGAACCTGGTGATCGCGTACTCCGAGGCCAAGGCCGGCGAGGTGTTCTCGCGCACCGGGCAGCCAGACGAGTATGCGGTGCTGCTCTACTCCGACAGCGCGCCGTTGCGCATCACCGCCGGCGGCCGGACCGCTGAGGTGGTCGAGGAGGCGTTCGTCGCCGTGCCTCCCGGGGACAGCATGGTGGAGGTGCTGGCCGATGGTCCGGTCATCCGGTTGTTCTCGACGGTCGACGACGCCCTGCGCGCGACCGCCGTCAACGCCGACGCCTATGCGGAACCCGACCTCCGGGCGGCTCCTCTCGAGCCGTGGCCGGACCCGGTCGGAGGCTTCCGGCTGCGCGTCTACCTTCTCGCGGACACCCCGATCGCGGATGGCCGCTTCGGCCGGATCTTCCGCACGACGAACCTCATGGTCAACTTCCTCGCCGAAGAGCCGGGGCCCCGCGATCAGCACAAGCTCTCTCCCCACCACCACGACGACTTCGAGCAGATCTCGTTCGGCGTGAAGGGGCGATTCGTGCACCACATCCGCTATCCGTGGGGACCGGACTCCGCCCAGTGGCGGCCAGACGAGCATCGCGAGATCGGCACGCCGTCGATCTGCGTCATCCCGCCGCCAACGGTGCACACGACCCAGGGCGTCGGCGGCCATCAGCAGCTCCTCGACATCTTCTCGCCCCCGCGCGAGGACTTCTCGGCCTCCGGCTGGGTCCTCAACGCCGACGACTACCCTGCGCGGTGAGCATGCTGCCTCGATCGAGCATGTTCAAGCAGGCACTGGCCGTGTCCACCGGCCCCGCCATCGGCACCTGGGTCAAGCTGCCGGCGATGGAGAGCATGGAGCTCATCGCCCACGCCGGCTTCGACTTCGCGGTGATCGACCTGGAGCACTCGGCGATGAGCGTCGAGACCGCTTCCCGGCACATCGGGGTCGCCCTGCTCGCCGGTGTCTCGCCGATCGTGCGCATCCCGGCGCTCGACGGCGGTCTCGTGCAGCGGGTCCTCGACGCGGGAGCGGAGGGCATCATGCTCCCGCACGTCGACACGGTCGCTCAGGCGCGAGACGCCGCGGCGGCCGTGCGGTTCGCCCCCCTCGGCACCCGCGGGGTCGGAAGCACGAGCCGCGCCGGCGGCTGGGGTGCGATGCCGCGCTCGGAGTATCTGCGCTACGGCAACGAGGAGGTGGTGCTGATCGCCCAGATCGAAAGCGCCGCCGCCGCCCGCTCCGCCGAGGAGATCGCGTCGGTCGACGGGGTGGACGCCCTGCTGATCGGCGCCGCCGACCTGTCCACCGCCGAAGGCCGTACAGAGACCGACCCGGAGATCGTGGCCATCATCGAGACGGCGATCCGCGGCGGTCACGCTGCCGGTGTGCCGGTCGGCAACGCCGGGGGAGCGTCGGCCGCGTCGGTGCAGGCAGCCGTCGACGCCGGGTACCGTTTCACGATGATGAGCAACGACGCGAGTCTGCTCGGCGCTGCCGCAGCGTCCGCGCTCGCCGCGGGGAGGACGGTCACCTATGCCTGACACCCGCCGGCCCGGCTCCCTCCCGGAAGGAACTGCAATGACCGTACCCTCTCGATCGCCTCTGCTCGCCGGCAAGGTCGTCCTCGTCGTCGGCGCCAGCGCGGGCATCGGCGCCGACGCGGCCCGGGTGTTCGCCGCGCACGGAGCGTCCGTCATGCTCGTCGCCCGCACGGAGGGCCCCCTGCGCGCCGTCGCCGACGAGCTCACCGCGGCCGGGCACGATGCAGCACACGCCATCGGCGACATCAGCGTCGCCGCAGACGTCGCCAGGGTCGTCGACGCCACCGTCGAGCGCTTCGGCCGGCTCGACGGCGCGTTCAACAACGCCGGCCTGACCCAGGGCGGCCGCCTGGACGAGGTGTCCGAGGAGGACTTCGACCGCATCCTCGCCGTCAACGTCAAGGGCGTGTGGCTGTGCCTCCGCGAGGAGCTGCGCATCATGCGGCAGGCGGGGGCGGGCTCCATCGTGAACGTCAGCAGCATCGGCGGTCTGCGCGGCAGCTCCGGGATGGGCGCATATCAGGCCACCAAGCACGCCGTCATCGGTCTCACCCGCACCGCGGCGCACGACAACGGCCCGGTGGGCGTGCGCGTCAACGCGCTCGCGCCCGGCCCGACGGAGACGCCCATGCTCGACCAGACCCGCGCCGCCATCCCCGGCGGGGTCGAGGCGCGTATCGCCGCGACCCCGCTGCGCAAGGTCGGCAGCGGGGCAGAGGTCGGCGAGGCAGCAGCCTGGCTGTTGAGCGACCTCGCGAGCCACATCAGCGGCGTCGTGCTGCCCGTCGACGGGGGTTTCAGTGCCTGACCACGCATCGCCTGACCCCGCATCGCACCAGAGAAGAGGAACCACCATGCCAGCCTCCGGCACCCTTCGGCTGCCCCCGCGCATCCACTTCGGTTTCGGCGTGCGCGCCCAGTTGCCGCGGGTGATCGCCGAGCACGGGATCCGCGTGTTCGCCGTCGTCGACCCGATGCTCGCATCGTCGCCCGAGTTCCTCGCCGTCCTGGACGGGCTCGACCGGTCCGGCCTCACGGTCGAGGTCCACACCGACGTGCTGCCCGAGCTGCCCGTCGACTCGCTCACCGCATCCGGAGCAGCAGCCGCCGCGTTCGCCCCTGACGTGGTCCTCGGCTACGGCGGCGGCAGCGCACTCGATGCAGCGAAGCTGGTGGCACTGCTCGTGGCCCACAGCGGTGTTCTGAGCGACTACTACGGCGAGAACCGGGTGCCGGGTCCGGTGCTGCCGATCGTCGCCGTGCCCACCACCGCCGGAACGGGATCCGAGGTGACGCCTGTCGCGGTCGTCTCCGACCCGGCGCAGACGATGAAGATCGGCATCTCCAGCCCGTATCTCGTGCCAGCGGCAGCCCTGGTGGATCCCGAGCTCACGCTCGGAGCACCGCCGTCCGTCACCGCGTTCTCCGGCATCGACGCCCTCGTGCACGGGCTCGAATCGTTCACGGCGGCCGACCTGCCGCTGGACTGGTCGGGGGACCTCCCCGTCTTCACCGGGCACAACCTGTTCGCCGACCGTCTCGCCCTCGACGCGATCCGCGCCATCGCCCCCAACCTCGCGAGCGCTGTCGCGGACGGCGGCGACCGGGATGCGCGCGAGCAGGTCGCGCTCGGCAGCCTGCTTGCCGGGATGTCGTTCGGCCCGAGCGGAACCCATCTCTCGCACGCGCTGCAGTACCCGATCGGAGCGTTGACCAAGACCCCCCACGGACTCGGCACCGGACTCATGATCCCGTACGTGCTTCAGGCGTGCGTGCCCGTCATCCCCGAGAAGCTGGCCGCGATCGACGCGGCCATGGGCGGAACGGAGACGGACACCCGGATCGCCGCGCAGGATGCGGTGGACCGAGTAGCCGACCTCTGCCGCACCATCGGCATCCCCGGCAGTCTCGCCGAGCTCGGCATCGAGCGCGACCAGCTGCCGCACATCGCCGAGCTGGCGCTGCGCTCGAAACGTCTCGTCGACATCTCGCCGATCGGCTCCGACCCCGCACTGCTGCTCGCCATCCTCGAGGCGGCCTACGCGGGCGACCGCGCCATGCTCGCCGCCCCCGTCCGCTGACCACCACCCTCCCTGGAGAACGCCCATGACCAGCACCCTCCCCGCGCCGACCACGGCCTCCCTTCCGCTCGTCTCCGACCTGTTCATCGACGGCGAATGGCGGCAGGGATCGGCCCGGACGACGTTCCCCGTCGTCGACCCGTCCGACGGCAGCACCATCGCCGACTTCGCCATCGCCACCCGCGAGGACTGCCTCGCCGCCGTCGAGGCTGCCTCTGCGGCGCAGGCGGCCTGGGCGGACACCCCGCCCCGGCAGCGCAGCGAACTGCTGCGCGCCGCATACGAGGTGCTCACCGACGAGGTGGAGCTGTTCGCCGAAATCATGATCCGCGAGAACGGCAAGTCGTACGCAGACGCGATCGGCGAGGCGAACTACGCCAAGGAGTTCTTCCGGTGGTTCGCCGAGGAGGCCGTGCGCATCCCGGGCGAGTACCGGCTCTCCCCTGCCGGAGACAAGCGCATCGTGGTCGACCGCCAGCCGATCGGGGTCTCCCTGCTGATCACCCCCTGGAACTTCCCGGCCGCGATGGCGACGCGCAAGCTCGCGCCGGCGCTCGCCGCCGGCTGTACGGTCATCCTGAAGCCGGCCAGGGAGACGCCGCTGACCGCCGCGTACGTGGTCGACGTGCTGCGCAGGGTCGGCTTCCCGGCGGGTGTGGTGAACCTGGTCACCCCGGTGCCGACCGGGCCGATCGTCGCCGAGATGCTCGCGCATCCTGCTGTCAGGAAGCTTTCCTTCACCGGTTCGACCGAGGTCGGCCGCGAACTGCTGCACGCCTGCGCTGACACGGTGGTGAGCGCGTCGATGGAGCTGGGCGGCAACGCCCCGGTGGTCGTCCTCCCCGGCGCCGACCTCGACGTGACGGTGCGGGAGTCCCTACTGGCCAAGATGCGCAACGGCGGCTCGGCGTGCACCGCGGCGAACCGCTTCTACGTGCACTCCAGCATCCACGACGAGTTCGTCGCACGCCTGGCCGGCGAGCTCGGAGCGCTGAAGGTCGGCCCCGGCCTCGACCGGTCCAACCAGCTCGGCGCCCTGGTCTCCGTCAAGGAGCGCGACAAGGTGGCTGCTCTCGTGGACTCGGCGGTGCGCGACGGTGCGACCGTCGTGCAGGGTGGCCGCAGCTCGGCGGTGGGTGCGTTCTACGACGCGACCCTGGTCACGGATGTCCGCCACGGCTCCGAGATCAACGCGAACGAGATCTTCGGACCGGTCACCGCCGTGGTGCGATACGACGACGTGGACGAGGCGGTGCGGATGGCGAACGACACCATCTTCGGCCTGATGGCCTACGTCTTCGGCGAGGAGCGGGAAGCCATCGCGGTCGCACGCCGCCTGGAGGCCGGCATGATCGCCATCAACCGCGGCGTGGTGAGCGACCCCGCCGCCCCGTTCGGCGGCGTCAAGCAGAGCGGGCTCGGCCGCGAAGGCTCCAGCGAGGGCATTCTGGAGTTCCTGGAGGAGAAGTATCTGGCCCTGACGGCGTGATGCGGGCACGTCACCGGAGCAGGTCGGCGACGGCCGCCACCCCAGCCCGGATCGACTCCTCCGACGTGTTGCCGAACCCGAACACCAGCTGCGGCGGATGCGGGCTGTTCGTCGAGCGGTACGTGCTCATCCCGTAGAGCGCGACCCCGCGCGTGCGGGCCTCGTCGACGATCTGCTGCTCGTCCGCATCCGGTGCCAGGTGGGCGACCGCGTGGAACCCCGCCGCCAGGCCGGTCAGTCTCACCGTCGGCGCGTGCGCCAGCAGAGCAGAGGCGAGCGCGTCGCGGCGGGCGGCGTAGAGGGTGCGCATCCGGCGGAGGTGCCGGTCGTAGCGTCCGGACTCGATGAGACGGGCGAGGGCGAGCTGGTCGAGCGTCGGTGCGCCGCGGTCGGCGGACTCCTTCGCGGCCGCCACTTCGTCTGCGAGCCAGGCCGGCGTCACCGTCCAGCCCAGGCGCAGGGCGGGCGCGAGTGACTTGCTCACGGTTCCGAGCGTGACCACCCGGTCCGGCGCCAGCCCCTGCAACGATCCGATCGGTTCGCGGTCGTAGCGGAACTCGGCGTCGTAGTCGTCCTCCACGATGATGCCGTCGCGGCGCACGGCCCAGGCGAGCAGCTCGCGGCGCCGCTCGGGGGCGAGAACGACGCCGGTCGGCCACTGGTGCGCGGGGGTCAGCACCACCGCGCGTGCTCCACTCGCGTCGAGCGCCGCCACGTCGATGCCGAGCTCGTCCACCGGCACGGGCACGGCCGAGCCGCCGACCGCCTCCGCCGCGCGCGTGACCGTGCCGATCGAGCCGGGATCCTCCACCGCCATCGTGGCGATGCCGCGCCGGGCGAGTGCGCGGAACGTGAGCGCGACGCCCTGGGCGAATCCCGCGCACACGACGATCTGGGCAGACCGAGCGTTCATCCCCCTGACGCGCCGGAGGTACGCGGCGACCACCTCCCGCAGGCTCGGGTCTCCGCGCGGGTCGCCGTAGTCGAAGGCGGCGTTCGGGGCGCTCCTCGTCGCTTCGCGGATCGCCCACGTCCAGTCGTCGCGCGGGATCGTGCCGAGGTCGGGGACTCCCGACGCGAAGTCGGCGACCCGGGCGGGTGGGGTGTGCGGCACCCCGACGGTCGGCGCCTCCCCGACTCCCTCGACCGGCTCGACCGGCTCGACTTGCACCGCGGCGACGCGCGTCGCCGATCCGGTCTGCGCGACGAGGTATCCCTCCGACCGCAACTGCTCGTAGCAGTCCTGGACCGTTCCGCGGGCCACGCCGAGGCTGGCGGCGAAATCGCGCGAGGAGGGGAGCCGTTCGCCTGCCGCGAGCCGCCCATCCTGGATCGCGGCCCGCAGGTTCGTCTGTAGTTGGGTGCGCAGCGGAACGCCGGAGTCGCGGTCCAGCCGGACCAGCAGCTCGGGAGTCGAATTGGACCACTCCACCGCCATGCGAATGGATCTTACCGCCATGCCACCCCGAATTTAGGGTCGTTCCCATGACCACGATGAGCCTCAGCACCACCGCCCTTCCGCAGCGTTCCCCGCTGGTGACGCGCCCGCTCCTGCTGCGCTTCGTCTCGATCGTCGCCTGCTCTGTCGGCTTCTTCCTCCCGCTCGCCGCCGTGCCGCTGCTCGCGGACGCGAACTCACCGGTCGGCGGCGGCGTCGCCAACGGCGCGCTGCTCGCGGCGACCGTCGCCGGCGAGCTGGCCTCGCCGTGGCTGATGCAGCGGGTCGGCGCCCGGGCGGTCCTCGCGGTGGGGCTCGTGCTGCTCGGAGCTCCGACGTTCGTTCTGCTGTTCTCCGTGTCCCTCCCCGTTCTCGTGACCACCGGCGTGCTGCGGGGTCTGGGCTTCGCGCTGGCGATCGTCGCGGGAGGCGCGGTGACCGCGGCGATCGTCCCGGCCGATCGCCGCGGCGAGGGCCTCGCGCTCGCCGGGCTGGTGAGCGCCGTTCCTTCGCTGCTCGCGCTGCCGCTCGGGGTGACTCTCAGCGCCGTGGCTGGTCCCGGATGGGTGTTCGCGATCGCCGGGGCGGTGCCTCTGTTCGCGGTGGCGTCGGTCGGCGGGCTGCCCGGGCGCGCAGCAGGGGCGCAGACGGCGCAGGTCTCCTCGCGAACCTCCGGACGGTCGGGGACCGGCATCCTCGTGGGCCTGCGCTCCCCGGAGCTGCTGCGGCCGGCGCTCGTGTTCGCGGCCTCCGCGGCCGTCGCCGGGGTCGTCGTCACCTGTGTCCCCGGTGCGCTGACCGGCTCCGCCTCCGCTCTCGCTCCCGCCCTGCTGCTGGTGCAGCCGGCCGCGGCGGGGCTGGGACGCTGGCTCGCCGGCCGGTACGGCGACCGTCTCGGGCACCGCCGCCTGTTCCTCCCCGGCATCGCACTCTCGGCCGTCGGTATGGCCGCGATGGCGGCGACCGCCAGCGCTCCCCTCGTGCTCGCCGGCGGCGTGGTCTTCGGTCTCGGCTTCGGCACCCTGCAGAACAGCACCATCTCCGCCATGTACGAGCGTGCGGACGAACGGCAGTTCGCCACCGTCAGCGCCCTCTGGAACGCGGGCTACGACGGCGGTATGGCGGCGGGCGCGTTCGCGGTCAGCGCCCTCGCCGCCCTGGTCGGGCCGGCCCTCGCTTTCCTCGCGCTCGCCGTGGCGCTGCCGCTGGTCCTCACGCTCGTGCGGCGCAGCGCATCCGCCAGTGCAACCATCACCGCATCCACCACCGGTCCCACCCGATAACGCACCACCGACAGAAGGAGAACGACAATGGGAACACTCACGGTCGCGATGTTCATGACCATCGACGGATTCACCGAGCGGGCGGACGGCAGCTTGATTTCGCCGGACTGGTCCGACGAAATGCAGCAGTATTGGTCGGGCACGAACGCGCACGACGGCCAGCTGCTCGTGTACGGACGCACCGCCTTAGAGTTCAACGCGGCGTACTGGCCGACAGCTGACACCGCCGAGAACGGCGACGAGTACCGGGCGTTCGCCCGCACCATGAACCGCCTGCCGAAGGTGGTCATCTCGGACACTCTCGAGCAGCCGGGATGGAACGCCACCGTCGAGCGCGGCCCACTGGACGAGGCGGTCACCCGCATCAAGCAGCGCCATGACGGTGAAATCGTGGCCGTCGGCGGCATCTCCCTCGTCGCGGCCCTGACAAAGTCCGGCCTCGTCGACCACTACCGCCTGCTGCTGATGCCACGCCTGGCCGGCTCCGGCCGCTCCATCTTCGCCGACGGACTCCCCGCCACCGACCTGACGTTGGTCGGCTCCCGCCAGCTCGACACCGGCGCACTGCTGCTCGACTACGACGCGGGGCGGGAAGTGCGGCAGGGCGACTGAGACGACGGGCGCCGCCACGACTCCGGAGAGAGGTGACGGCGCCCGCGTTCGACCAGAGAGGTCAGAGGCTCGCGAGGAGCTTCTTCATCTCGGCGATCTCGGCGGTCTGCGCTGTGACGATCTTCTTCGCCAGCGCGACGGCATCGGTCGCCTGTCCCTTTTCGGTCTCGGCCGCCGCCATGGTGATGGCGCCCTCGTGGTGCTGGATCATCTGGGTAAGGAACAGCCGGGATGCCTCGGTGCCGGACGCCGCGGTGAGCGCGTCCATGTCCTGCTGCGACATCATGCCGCTGCCGTCCATGTTCATACCGCTCATGCCGGTCTCCTGCCCCCAGGCCCGGAGCCACCCGTTCATGGTGTCGATCTCCGGCTGTTGAGCAGCCTTGATCTTCTGCGCGAGCCCGGTCACCTGCGCGTCGACACCCTGCTTATTCAGTAGGGTGTCGGACATCTCGATGGCCTGCTGATGGTGGGCCACCATCTCCATCGCGAACGTGACGTCTGCGTGGTTGTGGTCGGAGGTCGCGGCGTCCGTGCTGGAGCTGTGGTCCATCCCCGGCATGTTCCCCATCCCGGAGCCGTCCCCGGAGGGGCCGGGCGTGCATCCGGCCAGTGCCGTTGCGGTCAGGAGGGCGCCGGAGGCGAGCGCGATCAGTCTGATGTTCATGTGGATTGTCTCTTTCGTCGTGTGGATGTGCAGATGTTGGGCAGGCTGAAGCACCACCGCGCGTGCGCGGCGGTGCTGCGTGCGTCATCTGCGGTCGACGGAGAGAGCCAGAAGAGACGGCGGCGACGATCCGATGGTCCTGGCGGCCGTCCGGATCAGGGTGGAGGGTGCGGCTTGCGTGCCGGGACCGAGCAGAGCCCTGGCCAGAGCGGGAGCCAGCAGCAGGATGGTCGCGGCGAGCAGCGCGAGCGTGCACACCATGACGGTCATGTCGTGCATCGGGTCGCAACCGCCGGCGGCGCAGGCGCTGGTCGTTCCCGTGGCTGACATCGCCGCAGGGAGAGCCCAGGGGTCCGCGGCGGTTCCGTGAGACGGAGCCTGGTCCGCGACACCGGCCGCCACGTGGGACGCGGCGAATTCGTGCGGTTGGCTCACCGGTGTGCTGACCACGTGCATGGCCAGGATGCCCGCGACGATGCCCGCGACCGCGATCAGGAGGATGAACAGGCGGCGCCACGTGCGGGTGTTCATCGAGATGCCGTCGGCGAGCATGCGTTCTCCTTCCGCTGCCACGCTAGCGGCACAGTCTGGATGCGCGGCCGGGGCGTCGTCGGGCCAACAAAAAACCCCCGGCGAACCGGGGGTTTTCTCTGGTGGCTCCGACCGGCATCGATCCGGTGACCTTTCGATTTTCAGTCGAACGCTCTACCAACTGAGCTACAGAGCCTCTCGAGACGACCGATGCCGCCTCTAGACGGAAGCCCTTCCCAAGGGAAGGGCTTCTCGTCGTGGCGACCCTGACGGGACTTGAACCCGCGACCTCCGCCGTGACAGGGCGGCACGCTAACCAACTGCGCTACAGGGCCTCAATGTGAAGCTATTCAATTATATAGGACGCCGTTACCTTCAACGGACAGTGACCCCAACGGGATTCGAACCCGTGCTGCCGCCGTGAAAGGGCGGTGTCCTAGGCCGCTAAACGATGGGGCCGGAACGTCACGGATCGCTTTCACTTTCCGATGACCACCGACGAACAAGCATACGGAAACCCCCGGGCAAAAGCGAATCCTGCGTGCATCCCGGGCGGGTCCGGCTGTTCGGGATGCGCGGGGCCGGACCGCGCGCGCACCCAGCGGCGCGCATTCCACCCATTTCCGCCATGCCGCGACCATCCCGCGACCAGCCAGCGAATGGTCACGGTTTCCTCTCGATCGCGGGTTAGATTCGCTCTCGACGGCCGCCCGGGCTGTCCGTGCAGTCGCGCGCCGCCCCCCGTCGATCTCCGTGTCTTCGAGCATCCACAGCCCACCGACCCTGGGCTCCCGGAGTGCTTGTTGCTAAAGTTGCACACGTTGACAGCGGGACCCGTGTGACTCATGTGACTCAAACGAGCACGAGCGAACGGGTTCGAGGAAACGATGAAGCGCACTGAACCGGTCTCACCCAGCCCCCGACGAGCTCCCGCCGCCGGGCGCGCCGGCCTGCTCGGCCGCACAGGCTCCATCCGGCACCGGATGCGCGCCCTGGTCGCCGCCATCGGCGTCGCGACCGTCTTCGCGGTCGGCGCCGTCGCTGCCCCCGCGTACGCGGACCAGTACCCGAGCTGGCAGGACGTCCAGAACGCCAAGGCCAACGCCGGAGCGGCCTCCGCGCAGGTCGACAGGATCAACGGACTCATCAGCCAGCTCAAGGGCGAGGTGGCGGCCACGCAGGCCGAGGCCGTCAAGCGCGGCCAGGAGCTGCAGGCGGCGGAGGCTGCGTTCGACGACGCCAACATCAAGGCCGACCTCATCCAGAAGCAGGCGGACGAGAGCCAGAAGAAGGCGGACGACGCGAGCGTTCAGGCCGGCAAGCTCGCCGCCCAGCTGTACCGCACGGGTGGTCGCAACCTCACAGCCAACCTCTTCCTGAGCGGCAACGGCGCCTCGAGCACCAGCCCGGACAAGCTGCTCTCCGACCTCGGCAGCATGTCGAAGCTGGTCGAGCAGTCCAACAGGGTCTACACCGACGCCAAGGCCGCTCAGAACACGGCGAAAGCGCTCGCCGCACAGGCCGTCGTGGCCAAGGCGGAGCGCGAGAAGCTGCGGATCGCCGCGGAGGCCGCGCTCAAGGCTGCGGCCGAGGCCGCGAAGGCCGCCCAGGACAAGCTCGCGGAGCAGCAGAAGCAGATCGTCGTGATGCAGGCGCAGCTCGCCGCTCTGCGCGACACCGTCAGCAAGACCGTCGCCGGCTACGAGGCCGGTGTCGCGGCAGCGGCGGCAGCCGCGGCTGCGCAGGGCTCCGGCGGACTGCCGGGCGGCTATGTCGGCCCGCAGGGCTGGGCCGTCCCCGCCGCCGGCCCGATCACCGACGGCTTCGGCTCCCGCCCGTCGCCGGGCGGCGTCGGCAGCACATACCACCAGGGCATCGACATCGGCGCGGGATGCAACTCGCCGATCTACGCCGCATATCCAGGCGTCGTCGAGTACGCGGGCCCCAACGGCTCGTACGGCAACTTCGTCCTGATCAACCACGGAAGCGGTGTGCAGACCGGTTATGCGCACATCCGCAACGGAGGGATCCTCGTCGGCATCGGCCAGTCGGTCAGTGCCGGCCAGCCGATCGCACGCGTCGGCACGACCGGCGCATCCACGGGGTGCCACCTGCACTTCGAGGTGCGCCTCGGCGGCGTGAAGATCGACGGGATTCCGTTCATGAGGGAAAGGCAGGCACCACTTGGCTAGCCAGAACGACAGGCCGCGGGTTCGCCCCGGCGTCATGATCGGCGCGGGCGTCATGGGTGTGGTCACCGCATCCGTCGGCGTCATCGCCGCGCCCGCATTCGCAGACGACTACCCGTCGTGGAACGACGTGCAGCAGGCGAAAGCGAACGTCCAGAACCAGCAGGCGATGATCGACAACATCACCCAGCTGATCTCCGGACTGCAGTCCTCGGTGGATGCGGCCCGCGTCGCCTCCGAGAAGGCGGCGGAGGCGTACTTCCAGGCGAAGGACGCTCTGACGGCGGCCACCAAGAAGGAAGCCGACCTGCAGAAGCAGGCGTCTGCCGCGGCGGAGAAGGCCAAGACCTCGCAGATGCGCGCCGGTCTGCTCGCCTCCCACCTGGCGAAGTCGAGCGGCGGCGGCGACCTCTCCGTCGATCTGATGCTGAAGGGCGGCGGTTCCGGTTCCGCCGCCGACAAGCTGCTCTACCAGCTGGGCACGATGAGCAAGCTCACCGCCCAGTCGAAGGACGTCTACGAGCAGGCCACCAAAGACAAGAACAACGCGGAGTCGCTGACCGCGCAGGCGAAGGTCGCCAAGACCGAGCGCCAGTCGCTGGCCGCGAAGGCCGACGACGCGCTCAAGGCCGCTCAGGATGCGCAGGCGCAGGCCCAGGCGGCGCTCGCCACCCAGCAGAGCAAGTCCACCGAGCTGGTCGCCCAGCTCGCCACGCTGAAGAACACGTCGACCCAGACCGAGGCCGCGTATCTGCAGGGCGAGCAGGTCAGGGCCGCACAGGCGGCTGCTGCCGCAGCGGCTGCGGAGGCAGAGCGCCAGCGGCAGGAGCAGGCGAAGAACTCCGGCGGAGGCGGCGGCAACGGTGGAGGCGGCGGTGGAGGCGGCGGTACAGCCCCCAGCGGCGGCGGCGGAGGCGGCGGCCCGGTCGCACCGCCGAACGGCAACGTCGTCGACACGGCGATCGCCTACGCGCGCGCCCAGCTCGGCAAGCCGTACATCTTCGGTGGAGAGGGCCCTGGCGGCTACGACTGCTCCGGCCTCACCATGAAGGCCTACGGGTACGCCGGCGTCTACATTGGCAGCCACTCGGTCAACAACCAGTACTACACCGCGGCCAACCGCGGCCAGCTGGTCTCGTACAGCGACAAGCAGGCGGGTGACCTCATCTTCTGGGGCGACGCTCCCGGCGATTTCTACCACGTGGGCATCTACATCGGCGGCGGCATGATGATCGCGGCCCCCACCGAGGGCGACGTCGTCAAGATCCAGTCCGTCTGGGGCTCCCCCTGGTACCAGGTCGCCCGCCCCAGCGCCTGACAACGGTCCTTAAATAATCGAGTCCGGACTTATGCACGCGACACGCCGCGGCGGGCGTGCATAAGTCCGGACTCGATTGCGTGGGGACTAGTGGCCCTCTTCGGCGAGCTTGGCGATGCCCGCCTCGATGATGGCGTTCGCCTCTGCGGCGTCGCCCCAGCCGTCGACCTTGACCCACTTGCCGGCCTCGAGGTCCTTGTAGTGCTCGAAGAAGTGCTGGATCTCGGCGCGGGTGCCCTCCGGGATGTCATCGACGTCCTGGATGTGCGCCCAGCGCGGGTCCTTGTACTGCACGGCGATCACCTTGGCGTCGCTGCCGGCCTCGTCGCTCATGTTGAGCACGCCGACCGGGCGCACCTTGATGCCCACGCCGGGGAACACCGGGTACTCGAGCAGCACGAGCACGTCGACGGGGTCGCCGTCGAGGCCGAGCGTGTTCTCGAAGAACCCGTAGTCGGTCGGGTAGACGAACCCGGTGTAGAGCACGCGGTCGAGGTACACCCGGCCGGTCTCGTGGTCCACTTCGTACTTGTTGCGGCTCCCCTTGGGGATTTCGATGATCGCATCGTATTCGGCCATGGTGTTCTCTCCTTGTGTCGAAAAGTCTGCAATAACGTTACTGGATGCACCTCAACGGTTCTCCAGGCGCCGAACCGCCCCGCGCCGAACGCCGCCCCCGTCTCACCCCGCCGATCGCGGACGCGCGGCGTGCGGTGCGCACCGCACTGGCAGCGGCGGCTGTGCTCGAAGCCCCGGATGCGCACGACGACCACGGGCCGGAGCGACCGCATCCACTGTCCGCCGGCGCGCTGGTGCTCGTCGGCCTGAGCGGGGGAGCGGACTCGCTCGCCCTTGCAGCCGCCACCGCCTTCGAGGCGCCGCGCGCCGGATACCGGGCGGGCGCCGTGATCGTCGACCACGGCCTGCAACCCGGCTCTGCCGACGTCGCCGCCGCCGCAGCAACCACCGCCCGCGGTCTGGGCCTCGACCCCGTGATCGTCGAGACGGTGACCGTGGATGCGGACAGCTCCGGTCCGGAGGCCGCCGCACGCGCCGCCCGCCACGCCGCCTTCTCCCGGGCACGCGCATCCACGGGCGCTGAGCGCATCCTGCTGGCGCACACCCTCGACGACCAGGCGGAGACGGTCCTGCTCGGCCTCGCCCGCGGCTCCGGCCCGGGCAGCCTGCAAGGCATGGCGGCGGACACCGGCACACTGCTGCGCCCGTTCCTCGCGCTGCGCAGGGAGACCACGCACGCGTTCTGCTCTGACAGCGGGCTGACCCCGTGGGAGGACCCACACAACTCAGACCCGTCGTACGCGAGGGTGCGGGTGCGCTCGACCGTGCTCCCCGTGCTCGAACGGGAGCTGGGTCCCGGCATCGCCGAGGCGCTCGCCCGCACGGCGGAACAGCTGCGCGAGGACGACGACGCGCTCGACGGCCTCGCCCTCGACTGGGCGCTCGAACTGGTGACCCAGACCGACGACGGAGCGGTCGCCCTCGACGTGCGCGGGCTCGCGGCCGACCCTCCTGCCCTTCGTCAGCGGATCATCCGGCTGGTCGTCTCCGCCGAGTTCGGGGTGTCGCTCAGCCGCGCGCACACGCTCGCGGTCGCCGAGCTGATCACCGACTGGCACGGCCAGGGTCCGCTCAGCCTCCCAGGCGTTAGAGTTGTCAGGCAGAACGGGCTGCTCATGTTTTCCCCCAACTCTTAAGGACAGCACCTCCCTCATGGAACTCACGGACGTTCACGACGACCTGACCGAGATTCTCATCACCGAGGAGCAGATCCGCTCCCGTATCGCCGAGCTCTGCCGCGAGATCGAACGCGACTACGCCGGCAAAGACGTCCTCCTGATCGGCGTGCTCAAGGGCGCCGTCATGGTCATGGCCGACCTGGCGCGCGAGCTGAAGATCCCGGTCACGATGGACTGGATGGCCGTGAGCTCGTACGGCTCCGGCACCGCGTCGAGCGGGGTCGTGCGCATCCTGAAAGACCTGGACACCGACCTGGACGGCAAGACCGTTCTGATCGTCGAGGACATCATCGACTCCGGCCTCACCCTGTCGTGGCTGCTGGCCAACCTGCGCTCGCGCGGCCCGGAGTCCATCGAGATCTGCACCCTGCTGCGCAAGCCGGAGGCCGCCAGGGTCGAGATCGACGTGAAGTACGTCGGGTTCGAGATCCCGAACCAGTTCGTGGTCGGCTATGGCCTCGACTACGCGGAGAAGTACCGCAATCTGCGGGGCGTCGGCATTCTCGCGCCCTCCGTGTACAGCTGATCCCGACCGGGCGATCACGGGCGTTCTGAACGCCCGGCGCGCCCAGAGCGAACACGCAGGCGGCGCACAGTCCCGTGGCGGTACTCTGGCTGCACCATGAACGTCAAGAAGATCTTCCGCGGGCCGATTCTCTACATCGTGCTGGCCATCGTCGCAGTGTGGATCGGCTCGAGCCTGATCACCATGTCGGGCTTCAAGGCAGTGTCGACGCAGAAGGGCCTCGAGCTCCTGCAAGACGACAAGGTCTCGAGCGCGAAGATCGTGGACGGTGAGAACCGCGTCGACCTGAATCTGAAGACGGCCGACAAGACGCTCGGCAGCCAGGTGCAGTTCTACTACGTCACGCCCCGCGGCGCCGACGTGGTCAAGGCCGTCGACGACGCCAACCTGCCGAAGGGCTACGACGACGAGGTCCCGCAGCCCAACTGGCTGCTCTCCGCGCTCGGCTTCCTCATCCCCGTGCTGCTGATCGGCGTGTTCTTCTGGATCATGCTGTCCGGGATGCAGGGCGGCGGCAACAAGGTCATGCAGTTCGGCAAGTCCAGGGCCAAGCTCGTCACGAAGGAGAGCCCCAAGGTCACCTTCGAAGACGTGGCAGGCTCCGACGAGGCCATCGAAGAGCTCGAAGAGATCAAGGACTTCCTCAAGGAGCCGGCGAAGTTCCAGGCGGTCGGCGCCCGCATCCCGAAGGGCGTGCTGCTGTACGGCCCTCCAGGAACGGGTAAGACCCTGCTCGCCCGCGCCGTCGCCGGTGAGGCCGGCGTGCCGTTCTACTCGATCTCCGGTTCGGACTTCGTCGAGATGTTCGTCGGTGTCGGCGCAAGCCGTGTCCGCGACCTGTTCCAGCAGGCCAAGGAGAACGCTCCGGCCATCATCTTCGTCGACGAGATCGACGCGGTGGGTCGCCACCGTGGCGCCGGTCTCGGCGGCGGGCACGACGAGCGCGAGCAGACGCTGAACCAGCTGCTCGTGGAGATGGACGGCTTCGACCCGAAGACCAACGTCATCCTGATCGCGGCCACCAACCGTCCGGACATCCTCGACCCTGCGCTGCTGCGCCCCGGTCGCTTCGACCGCCAGATCGGCGTCGACGCCCCCGACATGGTCGGCCGCAAGAAGATCCTCGAGGTGCACGGACGCGGCAAGCCGCTCGCCGCCTCCGTCGACCTCGAAGTGCTGGCGCGCAAGACGCCGGGCTTCACCGGTGCAGACCTGGCCAACGTGCTCAACGAGGCCGCCCTGCTGACCGCCCGCTCCAACGCGCAGCTGATCGACAACCGTGCGCTGGATGAGGCCGTCGACCGTGTGATCGCCGGTCCCCAGAAGCGCACCCGCGTGATGAAGGACCAGGAGAAGCTGATCACGGCGTACCACGAGGGCGGCCACGCTCTCGCCGCCGCCGCGATGCGTCACACCGACCCCGTCACCAAGATCACGATCCTCCCGCGTGGCCGTGCCCTCGGATACACGATGGTCATGCCGCTGGAAGACAAGTACTCGGTCACCCGCAACGAGCTGCTCGACCAGCTCGCATACGCGATGGGCGGCCGTGTCGCGGAGGAGATCGTGTTCCACGACCCCACCACCGGCGCATCCAACGACATCGAGAAGGCCACCTCCATCGCCCGCAAGATGGTCACCGAATACGGCATGAGCGCCGACATCGGCTCCGTCAAGCTCGGCCAGGCCAACGGCGAGATGTTCCTCGGCCGCGACATGGGTCACCAGCGCGACTACTCCGAGCGCATCGCCGAGCAGGTGGACGCCGAGGTGCGCACCCTGATCGAGAAGGCGCACGACGAGGCCTGGCAGGTCATCAACGAGAACCGCGCTGTGCTCGACCGGCTCGCCGCCGCTCTCCTGGAGCAGGAGACGCTCGACCACAACCAGATCGCCGAGATCTTCGAAGACGTGGTGAAGCTGCCGGAGCGCCCGCAGTGGCTGTCCAGCGACAAGCGCCCGATCTCCGACCTCCCTCCGATCGACTACCCCAAGGCCAAGGCGCCGATCGACGCCGGCGCCGTGGACGGTGGAGTCGACTCCGAGCCGCCGTCGAAGCCCAAGCGCGCACCCGTTCGCAAGCCGCGCCCGGCCACCGCGTAGAGCCGGCGCGCGCATGACCGGTTTCGATCGTCCGCGCATCGAGGCAGCTGTCGCAGAGATCCTCGCCGCCATCGGCGAGGATTCTGCGCGTCCGGGACTGGCGGCGACCCCGTCGCGGGTCGCCGACGCGTACGCCGAGTTCTTCTCCGGCCTCGGCAAGGATGCTGCCGCCGAGCTGGGCGACGCCGTGCCGTTGGAGACCGACAAGGCCGAGACGATCCTGCTGCGCGACATCGCGTTCCGTTCCATCTGCGAGCACCACCTGCTCCCGTTCCTCGGCATGGCGCACGTCGCATACCTGCCGGGGGAGAAGGTGGTCGGCCTGGGGCGCATCCCGAAGGTGGTCGACACGCTCGCCGCCCGGCCACAGCTGCAGGAGCGGCTCACCGAGCAGATCGCGGACACCATCGAACGCGGCACGGAGGCGCGCGGCGTCTTGGTGGTCCTCGATGCGGCGCACACCTGCGTGACAACGCGCGGCGCCAGGCAGACCGCGAGCACGACGGTCACGATGGCCGCCCGCGGCGCGTTCACAGACCCGGCCGCGCGCGCGGAGCTCGTGGCCCTGATCGGGCGTGGCATCGCGTGACGCTCATCATGGGTGTCCTCAACGTGACACCGGACTCCTTCAGCGACGGCGGCCTCTGGCTCGAACCGGACGCCGCCATCGCGCATGCCATCGACCTGGTGGAGCAGGGCGCGGACATGATCGACGTCGGCGGCGAGTCCACCAGGCCGGGCGCCCTCCGGGTCGACCCCGCAGAGGAGCAGGCACGCGTCGTCCCCGTCGTGCGCGAGCTCGCCTCCCGCGGCATCACCGTGAGCGTCGACACGATGAACGCGGAGACGGCCAGGGCGACGGCGGATGTCGGCGCCGCGATCATCAACGACGTCTCCGGCGGCCTCGCGGACCCCGGCATGCCGCAGGCCCTGCTCGACACCGGCCTGCAGTACGTGGTGATGCACTGGCGTGGCCAGAGCGACTCGATGGAATCCCTCGCCCGCTACACGGACACGGTCGGCGAGGTGCGCGCGGAACTGTCCGCGCGCGTCACCGCGCTGCTCGACGTCGGCATCGACCCGAGCAGGCTCATCCTCGACCCCGGCCTCGGCTTCTCCAAGACGGGCGAGCACAACTGGCAGGTGCTCGCCGGGCTCCGCGCGTTCGAGACGCTGGGGTACCCGATCCTGATCGGCGCCTCCCGCAAGCGATTCCTGAGCGCGCTGCTGCCCGACGGCGCTTCCGCCACCGACCGGGATGCGCCCACCGCCGTCATCAGCGCGCTCGCCGCCCGCGACGGGGCGTGGGCCGTGCGCGTGCACGATGTCGCATCCACCAGGATCGCCCTCGATGTCGTGCGGGCGTGGCAAGCTGGAAGCGATGACTAGGCCAGCTGCGACCCGACCGTCCGACGCGATCGTCCTCACCGGCCTGCGCGTGCGTGCGCACCACGGCGTCTACGACTTCGAACGGCAGAACGGGCAGGACTTCGTGGTCGACGTGACCGCCTGGCTCGACCTGGCGGCACCGGCGGCGTCCGACGACGTGGCGCAGACGGTCCACTACGGCGAGCTGGCCGAGGAGATCGCCGACGCCGTGCGCCGTGACCCCGTCGACCTGATCGAGACGGTGGCCGAGCGCGTCGCCGCCGTCGTGCTCGCGCATCCCCCGGTCGACGCGGTCGAGGTGACGGTGCACAAGCCGGACGCCCCGATCAGTGTGCCGTTCGGCGACGTGGCCGTGCGCATCCTGCGGGAGCGATCGTGACACCGGGAGGCGTGACGCCCAGGCCGCAGCGGATGCGCGTCGGCCACCCGGCCGTGCTCGCCTTCGGCGGCAACCTCGGCGACAGGGAGGCGACCATCCGCGCCGCCGTCGCCGCTCTCGAGGCGACGCCGGGCATCCGGGTGGATGCGGTGTCCCCGCTCTACGAGACGCCCGCCCTCAAACTCGACGGCATCGACCACGACGCCCCCGCATACCTGAACGCTGTCGCCCTGGTCGAGACGATCCTCGACCCTCTCGCCCTCCTCGACGCCGTCAACGCCGTCGAAGACCGGCTCGGCCGGGTGCGCGACGAACGCTGGGGCGACCGCACCATCGACATCGACATCGTCGACTACGACGGCATCGTCTCCGACGACGAGCGCGTCACGCTGCCGCATCCCCGTGCATCCGAGCGCGCGTTCGTGCTGGTGCCCTGGCTCGACATCGCACCGGATGCGCAGCTCACCGGCCACGGACCGGTCGCGGCTCTCGCCGCTCGCGCCACCGACCCTGTCCGCCGATACGAGGGGAGCGCATCGTGAAACGCACCACCCCCGTCCCGCTGATCGTCCTCGGCGTCGTCGCCGCGGTCGCCGGCTTCCTCATCGAACTGGCGCTGGCCGGGTCGGGGCTCGCGGTGTTCGTGCCTCCGCTCACCCTGCCGATCACGCTGGTGGCCGTCTCGATCATCGTCGTCGCGTTCGCCGTGCCGATCCGCCGAGCCGTCCGCGGCAGGAACGCCCGGCCGATCGACCCGTTCCAGGCGATGCGGATCGTGGTGCTCGCGAAGGCGTGCAGCCTGTCCGGCGCCCTGCTCACCGGCCTCGGCGCCGGCCTCCTGGTCTATCTGCTGAGTCGCTCGGTCATCCCGGCCGGCGGCACGATCTGGCTGACCGTCTCCACGACCGTCGGCGCCATCGTGCTGCTGATCGCCGGGCTGGTCGCCGAATACCTCTGCACCATCCCACCCGACGACAAGAACGGCGATCCGGAGAATGTCCATGTCGAATCGTCTTGACCTGAGCGTGGGGGAGTGGCAGCGCGTCTCCCCGAAATACGTGGTCGTCGTGATCGTGAGCGCCGTCGTCAGCGGCGTGGTGCTTGCGGCGGCGGCGACCTTCCTGTGGCTGGTCGCCCAGTGGAGCTGGGGCTGGGTGCTGCTGGCGGCGGTGGTGGTCATCACGATCGTGAGCCTCATCATCGCGCCCCGCCGTGCGCGCTCCATCGGCTACCGGATGCGCGAGGACGACCTGCTCTTCCGCCGCGGCATCATGTACCAGCGCTTCGTGTCCGTGCCGTACGGCCGGATGCAGCTGATCGACATCAATCGCGGCCCGGTCGGACGCATCCTCGGCCTGGCCGACCTCAAGTTCGTGACGGCGGCCGCATCCACCGGCGTGGTCATCCCCGGACTCCCCGAACCGGTCGCCGCCGACCTGCGCGACCGTCTCGTCGAACTCGCGGAGAGCAGGCGGGCAGGACTGTGAGCGCCCCGCTCAGCGCAGCGGAACGCGCCGCCGAACGGTTCACGGACGGCGAATGGCACCGCCTGCATCCGGCCACGCCCCTGCTGCGCGGTGGCATCGTCTTCGTGGCGATCCTCGGCTTCGTGCTCTCCAACCTGCGCGAACGCATCGTCGGCATCTTCATCGGAACGCCGGACTACGGCGGAGACCCGATCGACCAGATCTACGACCACGGCTGGGAAGGCTGGGCCCTCCTCGCGATCGTGGTGGTGCTGCTGCTCTGCCTGGGAGCGTTCTACCTGTCGTGGCGGATGCACAGCTTCCGCATCACGGGCGACGCGGTGGAGGTGCGCAGCGGCATCCTCTTCCGCACGCAGCGCAAAGCCCGGCTGGACCGCATCCAGGGCATCAACATCGTGCGCCCGGTGCTCGCGCGGATCTTCGGCGCGGCGAAGCTGGACATCAGCGTGGCAGGACACGACGCGAACGTGCAGCTGGCGTACCTCGGCTCGTCGCTGGCCGACGGGCTGCGCGGCGACGTGTTGCGGCTGGCGTCGGGGGTGCGTGCGAGCGAGGCGGAGAGCCGTCCGCCAGAGGTGACTGAGTCGTTCGGTGAGCCCGGGCCTCAGGGAGGCATGGCCGGTCCGGATGGTTCGCCGGCCGGCGTGCAGGGTGCCGCCGCGGCCGGAGGCGCCGTGTCCGGACTGGTGACCCGTCGCGTCAACGAGTTCATCGCGCCGGAACTCGACCCCACCGTCGCTCCGCCGCAGTCGGTCGTGAAGATTCCGCCGCTGCGCCTGCTCGGCTCGCTGGTGCTCAGCGGCTTCACCATCTTCCTGTTGGTGGTGGTCGCGTTGCTGGTGATCGGCGTATCCACGGGCCGGGTGTGGCTGCTGTTCGTGGTGCTGCCCGGCCTGCTCGGGTCGGCGAGCTTCTACATCAACCGCTTCACGAAGTCACTGCGCTATTCGATCGCGGGAACGCCGGACGGTGTGCGCGTCGGCTTCGGCCTGCTCAGCCTGAGCAACGAGACGCTGCCGCCCGGCCGCATCCACGCGGTCGAGGTGCTGCAGCCGCTGCTGTGGCGTCCGTTCGGCTGGTGGCAGATCCGGATCGACACGGCCGGCCACTCGAAGGAGAAGGGCGCGGCTGGGCAGCCGAACACCACGATGCTCCCGGTCGGCGACGCGGCCGACGTCGCACGGGTGCTCGGCCTCGTGCTCCCCGATTTCGCGACGGACGCCCACCGCGAAATGATCGTCGCCGGGATGACATCGCGCGGACGGGACTCCTACGTCGGAAGCCCGCGCCGCGCCGCCTGGGTGCGACCGCTCTCCTGGAGGCGCAACGGGTACAGCATCGTCGACGGGGTGATCCTGCTGCGCCGCGGCGCGGTGTGGCGCAGCCTGGCGATGGTCCCGCTCGCCCGCCTGCAGAGCCTCGAAATCCAGCAGGGCCCGATCGACAGGATGCTCGGCCTCGCCGGCGCCCGCCTGCACACGGTCTCGGGTCCGGTGCGACCCAGGCTGGCAGCGCTGGACGCACCCCAGAGCGTCCACCTCTTCGACGACGTCGCCGCCGGCGCCATCGCCTCCGCGCAGTCCGACCGCAGCCACCGCTGGGCGGAGCTCCCGTTCGACCAGGCCGCCCCACTGGATGCGCCGACGCCGCCCGCGCCCCCCACCACGACCCCCGAGGAGCACCTCTGATGCAGCGTTCCGGACGACTCGGTCTCGGCATCATCGGCGCTGGTCGTGTCGGGCCGGTGATCGGCGCTGCGCTCGCGGGAGCTGGACACGCCATCGTCGGGGTCTCTGCCGTGTCGGAGGCGAGCAGGGAGCGGGCCGGGGCGATGCTGCCGAACGCGCCCATCCTGGATGTTCCCGTGCTGGTGGAGCGGAGCGAGTTGGTGGTCATCGCCGTGCCGGACGCCGAACTGCCCGGTCTGGTCGCCGGGCTCGCCGCCACCGGCAGCTGGCAGCCCGGCCAGATCGTCATGCACACCGCACCCGGGTTCGGCGTGTCTGTGCTCCAGCCGGCCGCTGCGGCGGGCGTGATCCCGATCGCCGTGCATCCCGCCGTCGAGTTCACCGGCACCAGCCTCGACCTCGCCAGGCTGGCCGAGAGCTACTTCGCTGTCACCGCTCCCGCTCCCGTGCTGCCGATCGCTCAGGCACTGGTGGTCGAGATGGGCGGGGAGCCGGTGGTCATCGCCGAGAAGGACCGAGAGGCGTACGCGGAGGCCGTCGCGACGGCCACCTCGTTCTCGCGGGCGATCGTCGAGCAGTCCACCGGCATCCTGCGGGACATCGGGGTCGACAACCCTGGACCGTTCCTCAGCTCGCTGCTGCGCTCCGCCGTCGACAACGCCATCACGACGGCGTCGGCACCGGCATCCATCGACCTGTCCGAGGTGTTCGACGAGCAGCAGGGGGACGATCGCGGCTGGTTCCTCCGCGGCGAGTAGCCTGGATGACTGGCCGTTCAACTCCGCGCCCGCCCGGCGCACCGGCCGTTAGGGGAGCAGATGCCTGACGTCGTGACCACCATTCCCGAACTGCGCGCACGGATCGCCTCCGGCCGCAGGGACGCAGCCCTCGAAGGCAGCGCTGACGCGCCATCCGGTCGCGTCGTGCTCGTGCCGACGATGGGCGCCCTCCACGACGGGCACCTCCGGCTGGTCTCGCACGCCAAAGACCTCGGCGGGATCGTCGTCGTCTCGATCTTCGTCAACCCGCTGCAGTTCGGCCCGGGCGAGGACCTCGACCGCTACCCCCGCACCCTCGACGCCGACGTCGCCAAACTCGCCGGCCTCGCCGACATCGTCTTCGCGCCGAGCCCCGCGGAGATGTACCCGAACGGCGCCACGGAGACCCGCGTCACCGCCGGCTCGATCGGCTCCCTCTACGAGGGCGCATCCCGGCCGGGCCATTTCGACGGGATGCTCACGGTCGTCGCCAAGCTGTTCAACATCGTCGGCCCCGACGTGGCGGTGTTCGGCCAGAAGGACGCACAGCAGGTGCACCTCGTCGGCCGGATGGTCGACGAGCTGAACCTGCCGGTCACGATCGCCGTGGTCGACACGGTCCGCGAATCCGACGGCCTCGCCCTGTCGAGCCGCAACAGCTACCTCGACCCGGCGGGACGCGCCGCCGCCGTCGCACTCTCCCAGGCGCTCGCCGCCGCGAAGGCCGCAGCAGCGACGGGAGGAGTGGATGCGGTGCTCGCCGCCGCCCGCGCGCGTCTCGACACCGAACCAGCCGTTAAGCTTGACTATCTCGTGGTCGTCGACCCGGACTCGTTCCTCGCCGTCGCCGAAGGCCACCACGGCCCAGCCGTGGTGCTCGTGGCAGCCCGTGTCGGAACGACCAGGCTGATCGACAACGAGCGCATCAGCATCAGCTGAACGGCCTCCTCCGCACGAACGAAAGACACTGATGACCGACGAGCAGACCCCCGAGCCTGAACTCTCCGCTGACGAGATCAGCGAGCAGAAGGCCGTCCGCCTCGGCAAGCGCGAGCGCCTGATCGCCGAGGCGAAGACTCCCGCGGGCGGCGCGTACCCGGTCGCTGTGCCCATCACCACGACCATTCCCGCCGTGCGCGCGAAGTGGGGCCACCTGCAGGCCGACGAGGTCTCCGGAGAGACCGTCGGCGTCGCAGGACGCGTCGTGCACCTCCGGAACACCGGCAAGCTGTGCTTCGCGGTGCTGCAGTCCGGCGACGGAACGCGCATCCAGGTGATGGTGTCGCTCGCGGCCGTCGGCGAGGAGTCGCTGGCGGAGTGGAAGGAACTCGTCGACCTCGGCGACCACCTCTTCGTCTCCGGCGAAGTGATCTCGAGCCGCCGCGGCGAGCTGTCGATCATGGTGGAGAGCTGGACCATCGCATCCAAGGCCCTGCTTCCGCTGCCGAACCTGCACAACGAGCTCAACGAGGAGACGCGCGTCCGCAGCCGCTACCTCGACCTGATCGCGCGCGACCAGGCCCGCAAGAACGTCATCGATCGCGCCAAGACCGTCGCCAGCCTCCGCAAGACGTTCTCGGAGCGCGACTTCATCGAGGTGGAGACCCCGATGCTGCAGGTCATGCACGGCGGGGCGTCCGCGCGCCCGTTCGTCACCCACTCGAACGCGTTCGACACCGAGCTCTACCTGCGTATCGCACCCGAGCTGTACCTGAAGCGCGCCGTGGTGGGCGGCATCGATCACGTGTTCGAGATCAACCGCAACTTCCGCAACGAGGGCGCGGACTCCACGCACTCGCCCGAGTTCGCCATGCTCGAAGCGTACGAGGCGTACGGCGACTACAACTCGATCGCCGACCTCACTCAGACCCTCATCCAGAACGCCGCGCAGGCGATCTCCGGTTCGCACGTCGTGACCTGGGCCGATGGCACCGAGTACGACCTCGGCGGGGAGTGGGATCGAATTCGCATGTACGACAGCCTGTCCGAGGCGGTCGGCGAAGAGATCACTCCCGCGACATCTGTGGAGAGACTGCGCGAGATCGCGGCTGTGGAGGGGATCGAGATCCAGCATCCCCTGCCGGGCAAGTACGTCGAGGAGCTGTGGGAGCACTTCGTCAAGGACACCCTGGTGCGGCCGACGTTCGTGATGGACTTCCCCGTCGACACCAGCCCGCTGGTGCGCGCGCACCGTTCGCGCGAGGGCGTCGTCGAGAAGTGGGACCTCTACACCCGCGGCTTCGAGCTCGCGACCGGATACTCGGAGCTGGTCGACCCCGTCGTGCAGCGCGAGCGGTTCGTCGAGCAGGCGAAGCTGGCCGCGGAGGGCGATGTCGAGGCGATGCGTCTCGACGAGGAGTTCCTGCGCGCTCTCGAATTCGGCATGCCGCCGTCGGGTGGAATGGGGATGGGCATCGACCGCCTGCTGATGGCGCTCACCGGCCTCGGCATCCGCGAGACGATCCTCTTCCCGCTCGTCAAGTAGCGGCTTCCGCCCCGCCCCTCACGGCCGCTGGCGCAGGTGGTCGCGCGTGAGCGCATCCAGCTCGTCGTCGCTGAGTGCGTCGATCCGGTTGGCCTCTCGGCGGTCGAGGCGCATCCAGCGCACGAACAGGATGATGAGCACGGGCACGTCCGCGATTTCTGCGATGAACCACAGGAAGTCGCCGGACAGATGCTGGTCGTGGAGCGCGTTCGGGAACCAGAACGGCAGCGGACCCAGCACAGCGGGCGCGTGATCCAGGATCCCGTCGTTGAGCCGCAGGAGCAGCCCGGGCACCGCATCCAGCAGCATCTCGACGAACGCGAGCAGGAACTCCACCGTCACGAAGAAGCTGGTGCGGATGATCGAGTGGGCGGCGATCGGCAGCACCATGAGCATCCCGGCGAGCGGCACGACGACCGTGATCGACCACTCCGACCACGGGTTGTCGCGCAGCACGGCGGCGAGCGGTGTCAGGAAGACGAGGAACACCGCGCAGGCGAACAGCGGCGCGAACATCGCGTTCCCGAACAGGCGGATCGCGCGCGAGCGCAGGGTCGCCTCCAGCCTGCTCGCCCGGTGTCCGCTGAGAGCCAGGCGGGCCAGGGCGACGGGGCGTCCCAGACTCATCAGTGCGGGAACGGCGAACAGCAGCAGGGCGATGCGGGTCGTGAACGCCCAGCGCAGCTCCGAGCTGTACGCGCCCAGGAACCCGAACGAGACCCACGCGTACGAGCCGAGGCCGAGGGCGAAGAACCACACGGTGGGCGCCACCGGCCAGCGATGACCGCGGCGGCGGAGGGCCAGGATGCCGGCGATGTACAGTCCGGCAGCGGTCACGAGAGCGACGGCGGCGACCGGGTCGAAGTGCCAGGTGGCGAGGAAGACGGTGACGGGTGGCGTGATGGTCTCCGTTCTCAGGTGCAGGAGCTACCATTATCAAGTTATGAATGATGTCGTAGCTGGGATCGTGTGGTCGCTCGCACCGACCGTCCTCGTCGGTCTGCTCTTCTGGCTGATCATGCGCTCCATCGTTCGCGCCGACCGCACCGAGCGTAAGGCGTACTCCCGCATGGAGGCCGAAGAGCGCGCACGCCGCGGCCTCGCGCCCAAGGCGTAGCTGCGCCGCGTCGTGAGTACCCTCGCGGCCTTCCCTTCGATACGGTAAGCGATAGGGCCTGCACCTCAGCGCGCCCACACAATCGGTAGAGGGGATGCGCGCCGATGGACGCAGGGTTCCTCACCACCGCGATCGTCGTGCTGCTGCTGCTCGTCGACTTCATCATCCGCGTCATCGCCGTGATCGTCGTGCCGCGCAACCGCAAGCCGACATCGGCGACCGCCTGGCTGCTCGCCATCTTCTTCATCCCGTACATCGGCGTGCTGTTCTTCCTGCTGATCGGCTCGTACAAGCTGCCGAAGAGCCGTCGAGACAAGCAGGCGGAGATCAACCAGTTCATCATCGAGAGCACGGAGGGCATCGAGCGGGTCAGCCGCGACCATCCGTGGCCGCCGTGGCTGGAGTCCGTCGTCGCCCTCAACCGCAATCTCGGGGCGATGCCGCTCGTCGGCGGAAACACGGCCAGCCTCAACGGCGACTATCAGGCGTCACTGGATGCGATGACGGAGGAGATCCGGGCAGCGCGCCGCTATGTGCACGTCGAGTTCTACATCCTGAGCTGCGACCAGACCACCAAGCCGTTCTTCGACGCGCTGGAGGATGCCGTGAAGCGCGGCGTCTCGGTGCGCGTGCTGCTCGACCACATCGCGTCGTACCGCACCAGGGACTACAAGCAGACCACCAAGCGCCTCACCGACATGGGCGCATCCTGGCACCTGATGCTGCCGGTGCAGCCGTTCCGTGGGAAGTACCAGCGGCCCGACCTGCGCAACCACCGCAAGCTGCTGATCGTGGATGGCCGGGTCGGCTTCATGGGTTCTCAGAATGTGATCGACCGCAGCTACAACAAGAAGTCGAACATCCGGCGCGGACTGAAGTGGAAAGAGCTGATCGTGCGCTTGGAGGGGCCGATCGTCGCCGGTCTCAACGCGATCTTCATCACCGACTGGTACAGCGAGACCGACGAACTGCTCCGCCGCGAGACGGAGCCGATCACCGACGACCTCACCGCGAACGCGCTGGATGCCCAGGTGGTGCCGTCCGGGCCGGGGTTCCCCGGCGAGAACAACCTGCGCCTGTTCCTCGCGCTGCTCTACTACGCGCAGGAACGCATCGTGATCACATCGCCGTACTTCGTGCCGGACGACGCCATGCTGATGGCGATCACGACCGCGACGCAGCGCGGGATCGCGGTGGACCTGTTCGTGTCGGAGGTCGGCGACCAGGCGCTCGTCTACCACGCGCAGCGGTCGTACTACGAGGCGCTGCTGCGCGCCGGCGTGCGGATCTGGATGTACAAGAAGCCGTACATCCTGCACGCCAAGCACTTCACGATCGACGACGACGTGGCCGTGATCGGGTCGAGCAACATGGACATGCGCTCGTTCCAGCTGAACATGGAGGTGTCGCTGATGGTGCGCGGCCGCTCGTTCGTGGACGAGATGCGGGCCGTCGAGGACGGCTACCGCCGCGACAGCCGCGAGCTCACGCTCGATGAGTGGATGAAGCAGCCGCTGCGGTCCACGGTGCTGGACAACCTCGCGCGGCTGACCTCGGCGCTGCAGTAGCCGCATCCGGGACGGCGAGATGCCACTATCTGCGCCGCATCCCGGGCGTTTCGCGACAGTTGCTGGTATCTCGCGCTAGCCGCGCGGCTTGAGGCGCACGGTGGGGAGGTCGGGAGCGGGGAGCGCCCGGCCGTCGTAGCCCGCGACGGTGCCGAACCGGCCGTGGGCGTCCTCGTCGTCGATCACGTCGCGCATCCACTCGGAGCGGAACTGCACGACCTCATCGTGCCCGCGCCCGATGAAGTTCCACCACATCACGATCTGTTCATCGAGCGGCTCACCGCCGAGCAGCACCAGCCGTGCCCCGCCGTCGCCGACGGTCACGGTCACTGCGTCGCGTCCGGGCGCGAGGTAGGCGAGGTGTGCACGCGGCACAGGCACGCCCGCCACGGAGACGTCCCCGGCGTCCACCAGGATGCCGTGCTCGAACGACGCGTCGAGCGGCACCACGATCTCCCCGGCGCCGCGGACCAGCAGCTCGGCGCCGAGCAGCGGGCTGAACACGGTGGCGTCCGTCCCGCTCCCCGCGAGCTGCCCGACGAACGTGCGCACCTCCGCGGCGCCGAGCTGCCCGGCGACCGGCACGTGGTGCTCGAAGAACGGCTCCGTCGCGCGCGACCGGTCCGGCAGCGCGACCCACAGCTGCACGCCGTGCAGGCGGGTCGTCTGCGGCGTCGAGACCTCGGAGTGGCTGATCCCGCGTCCCGCGGTCATCAGGTTGAGCTCGCCCGGCCGCACCATCGCGTGACTGCCGACGCTGTCCCTGTGCTCGATCTCGCCCTCGAACAGCCAGCTGACGGTCTGCAGGCCGGTGTGCGGATGCGGAGGGACGCGCATCCCGCCGGTCGCCGAGACGTCGTCCGGACCGTAGTGGTCGATGAAGCACCAGCCGCCGATCAGCGAGCGGCGGCGCTGGGGGAGCGTGCGGCGCACGTTCATCGCGCGCGGGCCGCCGAGCGGCACATCCCGCGGTTCGAGGATCTCGACGGCATCGTCTCCGATGCGCGGCTCGTCGTCGACGAGCACCTCCGCCGGGTCGCGTTCCAGGTTGCTCACACGTGCATCCTAGAACGCGCACAGCCACGAACCACCTCCGGCTTCCTAGAATGAGAGCGTGCATCGAACTCTCGCGGCGAGCCGCGCAACCGTGGCCGTCGTCGGCGTGCTCCTGGCCGGCCTGGCACTGACCGGATGCACGGCAGCGTCCTCGAAACCCGTGGAGGACTACGCGGGCGAACCGAAGGGTGTCGAGGCCCCCGCGAGCAGCGCGGGCGGTGCCGCGTGGGCCGTCTGGATGAAGGACGGCGACCGCTTCGCGATCGTGCTCTACGGCAGCTCGACCTGCCCGCCCACCGTCGCATCGGTGTCCGTCACCGCCAGCAATCAGCTGAAGGCGATGCTCGAGCCCGCCCCCGGCGGCGTCTGCACGCGCGACTACGTGCCGCACACCACGATCTTCGAGACGCCGTCCGGGGTGACGACCACCTCCGACGTCACCATCACTCTGCCGGACACGACGCTCACCCTGCCCGGCCTGCGGGGCTGAGGCTGCGCATCCCGGACAGTCGGGGGAAACACTGTCACGCCCACGGCGAACAGGGGCTATAACGGCGCCCTCCGGTGGTTACTCTCTTTGTATCGACGCCAACCCTGCAACGGCGTCTGAGGAGTAGACATGTTCGAGAGATTTACCGACAGAGCCCGCCGCGTCGTCGTCTTGGCCCAAGAAGAAGCCAAGATGCTCAACCACAACTACATCGGGACGGAGCACATCCTGCTCGGCCTGATCCACGAGGGTGAGGGTGTCGCCGCCAAGGCGCTCGAGTCGCTCGGCATCTCGCTGGATGCCGTTCGCGAGCAGGTCCAGGACATCATCGGCCAGGGCCAGCAGCAGCCGACAGGGCACATCCCGTTCACCCCGCGTGCCAAGAAGGTGCTGGAGCTGTCCCTGCGCGAGGCGCTGCAGCTCGGCCACAACTACATCGGCACCGAGCACATCCTGCTCGGCCTCATCCGTGAGGGAGAGGGCGTCGCCGCCCAGGTGCTCGTGAAGCTGGGCGCCGACCTCAACCGCGTGCGCCAGCAGGTCATCCAGCTGCTCAGCGGATACCAGGGCAAGGAGCAGGTCCAGGTCGGAGGCAACGATCAGGCCACCGCGCAGGCAGGCAGCCAGATCCTCGACCAGTTCGGCCGCAACCTCACCCAGGCTGCGCGCGACAACAAGCTCGACCCGGTGATCGGACGCGAGAAGGAGATCGAGCGGGTCATGCAGATCCTGTCGCGCCGCTCCAAGAACAACCCCGTGCTGATCGGTGAGCCCGGCGTCGGAAAGACCGCAGTCGTCGAAGGGCTCGCCCAGGCGATCGTCCGCGGCGACGTGCCGGAGACGCTGAAGGACAAGCAGCTGTACACGCTCGACCTCGGCTCGCTCATCGCAGGCTCCCGCTACCGCGGTGACTTCGAGGAGCGCCTGAAGAAGGTCACCAAGGAGATCCGCACCCGCGGCGACATCATCACCTTCATCGACGAGATCCACACCCTCGTCGGCGCAGGCGCTGCCGAGGGCGCGATCGACGCGGCCTCCATCCTGAAGCCGCTGCTCGCCCGCGGTGAGCTGCAGACGATCGGCGCCACCACGCTCGACGAGTACCGCAAGCACTTCGAGAAGGACGCGGCCCTCGAGCGCCGCTTCCAGCCCATCCAGGTGGCCGAGCCGTCGCTGCCCCACGCGATCAACATCCTCAAAGGGCTGCGCGACCGCTACGAGGCGCACCACAAGGTGTCCATCACCGACGGCGCGATCGTCGCGGCGGCGAACCTCGCCGACCGCTACATCCAGGACCGCTTCCTCCCGGACAAGGCGATCGACCTGATCGACGAGGCCGGAGCACGTCTGCGGCTGTCGATCCTGTCGGCCCCGCCGGAGCTGCGCGAGTTCGACGACAAGATCGCCGCGGTGCGCTCCCAGAAGGAAGCCGCCATCGAAGACCAGGACTTCGAAAAGGCCGCATCGCTGCGCGACGAGGAGAAGAACCTCCTCGGCGAGCGGCTGCGCCTCGAGAAGCAGTGGCGCTCCGGCGACGTGAAGACCACGGCAGAGGTGGATGAGGGACTCATCGCCGAAGTTCTGGCCCAGGCCACGGGCATCCCGGTGTTCAAGCTCACCGAGGAGGAGTCCGCACGCCTCGTCTTCATGGAGAAGGCGCTGCACCAGCGGGTCATCGGTCAGGAGGAGGCCATCGCGGCACTCTCCAAGACCATCCGCCGCACCCGCGCCGGTCTGAAGGACCCGAAGCGTCCGTCCGGTTCGTTCATCTTCGCCGGCCCTACCGGTGTCGGAAAGACCGAGCTGGCCAAGGCGCTCGCCGAGTTCCTGTTCGACGACGAGTCGGCCATGATCTCCCTCGACATGTCGGAGTACGGCGAGAAGCACACGGTCTCGCGACTGTTCGGTGCTCCTCCCGGATTCGTCGGCTTCGAAGAGGGCGGGCAGCTCACCGAGAAGGTCCGCCGCAAGCCGTTCAGCGTGGTGCTGTTCGACGAGATCGAGAAGGCACACCCCGACATCTTCAACTCGCTGCTCCAGATCCTGGAGGAGGGACGTCTGACAGACGGTCAGGGCCGCGTGGTCGACTTCAAGAACACGGTTATCATCATGACGACCAACCTCGGCACGAAGGACATCTCCGGCGGCCCCGTCGGCTTCCAGATCGAGGGCGACCCGACCACCGGATACGACCGGATGCGCGGCAAGGTCTACGAGGAGCTGAAGAAGAACTTCAAGCCCGAGTTCCTGAACCGCGTCGACGAGATCATCGTGTTCCCGCAGCTGTCCAAGCCGGAACTGCTGCAGATCGTGGACCTGTTCATCAAGCGCCTCTCCGACAGGCTGCTCGACCGTGACATGACGATCACGCTGGAGCAGGCCGCCAAGGAGCGCCTGATCGAGGTCGGCTTCGACCCCACCCTCGGAGCCCGTCCGCTGCGCCGCGCTGTGCAGCACGAGATCGAGGACCGTCTCAGCGAGCGCATCCTGCACGGAGAGCTCAACGCCGGCGACCACGTGCACGTCGACTTCAAGGACGGCGAGTTCGTGTTCACCACGGAGGCCCGCAAGGAGCCGATCGGCGCCGGCGTCAACGCCGCGGCCGCCATCGGCACGGGGCCGGCGACGCCGGACCTGGCCGCATCCTCCGAGTGAGGTAGCCGAACCTGTTGTATCCCGGGAGCGGGGTCGCCTGAATGGCGGCCCCGCTTTCGCGTGTGCGTGTGTTCATGTGTGCGCATCCGGATGCGGTGGGTCGCTAGGCTTGGGCGAGTGAGTGGTTCAGACAGCGCCGGGTTCGTCATCCGCCGGGCGCGTGCCAGTGACGTGGTGCGCATCCAGGAGCTCGTGGAGCCGCTGGTGCAGCGACGAATCCTGCTCGGCAAGGATGCGGTGGTGTTCTACGAGTCGCTGCAGGAGTTCCGGGTCGCGGAGACGCCGGATGGTGAGCTGATCGGCTGCGGGGCGCTGCACGTGATGTGGCGCGACCTCGCCGAGGTGCGCACCCTGGCCGTCTCCGAGGACTGGCTGGGCAGGGGCATCGGCCACGCGCTGCTGCGGCGGCTGGAGGACGACGCCAGGGAGCTGGGCCTCAGCCGCCTGTTCTGCCTGACCTTCGAGGTCGCGTTCTTCGAGCGCAACGGGTTCGAGGACATGGGCGGTGAGACGGTCGACCCCGAGGTGTACGCGGAGCTGGTCCGCTCGCACGACGAAGGTGTCGCGGAGTTCCTCGACCTGGCTCGGGTGAAGCCCAATACCTTGGGAAATACTCGTATGTTAAAGCGGCTCTAGCGCGTTGCCGCGGCATTCGTCGCGGCCGCCGCTATCCTGCAGGCATGTCGACGTTCAAGCATCCTGTCGGCCCGCAGCCGAGCAACGTCTATTGGCGACGCCGGCTCATCCTCGCCCTCGGCGTGATCGCCGTGATCGTCGTCGTCGTGCTGATCGTCGTGCGGCCCGGCTCGTCCCAGGGCACGCCGACGCCGGCAGCGACGAACTCGAAGCCGGCGACCCCTGGCGCGGACGGCACGAGCATCCCGACCGAGAACACGACGGCGAGCGGCCAGCCCTGCAAACCGGCGAACGTGAAGGTGACGGCGAACACCGACGCGAACACCTACGCCGCCGGCGAGCTGCCGAAACTGACGGTGTCGATCACGAACACGGGCACGGTGTCCTGCAAGATCGACGCAGGCACGGCGCAGCAGGTGTTCACGATCACCAGCGGCACGGAGACGTACTGGAAGTCGACAGACTGCCAGTCGGACAAGGTGGATGCGGAAGTGCTGCTGCAACCCGGCAAGACGGTGTCGTCGCAGACGCCGATCGAGTGGGACAGGACGCGCTCCGACCCGGCCACGTGCCAGCAGACGCGCGAGCAGGTTCCCGCCGGCGGGGCGTCGTACCACTTGACCACGTCGGTGTCCGGCATCGAGTCGGCGGAGTCGAAGCAGTTCATCCTGAACTGAGCCCGCGCCGGTTGCGGCGGCGGTTGCGGCTGGGGTCGCGGTTGCGGCCGCGAGATGCCAGTAACTGTCGCGCATCCCGGGCGTTTTGCGACAGTTACTGGCATCTCGCGAGCTTGGCGCGCCACCCCGGGTCAGGATGCGGCGTCGAGCGCCCGCTCGCGTTCGCGAGATGCCACCAACTGTGGCGGATCCCGGGCGTTTCGCGACAGTTAGTGGCATCTCGCCAGAATGGCGGCCCCCGCGGGTCAGAACGCGGCGTCGAGCTCCCGCTCGCGGTCGGAGATCGCGGCCGTGAACGCTACGCGGAGGGCTTCGCGGATGCTCTCGCTGCGCGCATCCACCCGGGTGGTGAAGCCGAGGCGCGTGGCCTCCGCCGCCCGTTGCTTGCCGCTGGCGACGGGGCGGATCTCGCCGGCCAGGCTGATCTCGCCGAACGCCGCAAGCGTGTGCGGGATGGCCTTCTCGTTGGCGGCCGACGCGATGGCGAGGGCGATGGCGAGGTCGGCGCCCGGCTCGGTGAGGCGCACGCCGCCGACCGTGGAGACGTAGACGTCTTTGTCGCCGAGGCGGATGCCGGCGCGGCGTTCGAGGACGGCGAGCAGCATGGCGACCCTGGAGGAGTCGACGCCGTTCGTGACGCGGCGCGGATTGGGCGCTGTGGTGGCCACGACGAGGGCCTGCACCTCGACCGGGAGCGGACGGCGCCCCTCCATCGCGACGGTGACGCAGGTGCCGGAGACCGGCGTGGTGGTGCGGCTGAGGAACAGCCCGCTCGGGTCGGCGACCTCCACGATGCCGTCGCCCGACATCTCGAAGCAGCCGACCTCGTCGGTGGGGCCGAAGCGGTTCTTGAGCGCCCGGACGAAGCGGAGCGCGGTCTGGCGGTCTCCCTCGAACTGGCAGACCACATCCACCAGGTGTTCGAGCAGGCGCGGCCCGGCGATGGAACCGTCTTTGGTGACGTGGCCGACGAGCAGCACGGGCAGGTTGCGGTCTTTCGCCACCCGGATGAGCGTGCTCGCGACCTCCCTGACCTGGCTCGGTCCGCCCGCGAGACCCTCGCCGTTGCTGCTGGACACCGTTTGCACCGAGTCGACGATGACGAGTCGCGGGTCGACGGCGTCGATCTGGCCGACGATGGTGGCGAGGTCGGTCTCCGAGGCGAGGAAGAGGTGGTCGTGCATCGCCCCGGTGCGCTCCGCGCGCATCCTGACCTGGCTCACCGACTCCTCCGCGCTCACGTAGAGCACGCGCGACCGGGCGCGGGCGGCGCGGGAGGCGACCTCGAGCAGGAGGGTGGACTTGCCGACGCCGGGCTCTCCGCTCAGCAGGATGGCGGCGCCGGGCACGATGCCGCCGCCCAGCACGCGGTCGAACTCGGCGATGCCGCTCGGCCAGTGGCTGACCGTGGCCGTGTCGATGTCGGTGATGGAGCGGGCGGCGCGGTCCGCCCCGATCGAGACGGGCTTGAGCGCGCGCAGGACGCCCGTCGGCGCCGTGGCCTCCGTGACGGTGCCCCACTCCTGGCACTCGCCGCAGCGGCCGGCCCACTTGGCCGTCGTCCAGCCGCACTCCGTGCAGCGATAGTTGAGCTGAGCCTTCGCCACGCAACCTCCTCGATCCGGTTTCACACTACGGGGGACCACCGTCATCGGGCGGAGGATCGCGCGGACTGTGGGCAACTGCTGGCCAGTGTCGGTTGTGAGGGGTTCAATAGGCGGCATGGCGAATCTGACCTTCACACTGGCGTCCGGCCGCAAGCTCGGCGTGACCGGGCTCGGCGATTCGATGGCGGAGCGCATCGTGGTGTTCTGCCACCCGGCCCCCGGGTCGTCCGTCTTCGACCCGGATCCGGATGCGTCGAGCACCAGGAACGTGCACATCCTGGCGTTCGACCGCCCCGGCTACGGCTCGAGCGACCCGCTGCCCGCCGGCACCTGGCCGAGCATCACGCAGGCGGCGGACGACATCGCCGAATACCTGCGGTCGATGAACAGGGACGAGTCGAGCATGGGCGTCAACCGCCCGAAGACCATCGGCATCGCGGGCTGGTCGGCCGGCGGCCGCATCGCCCTCGCCTTCGCGGCCAGGCACCCCGACATCGCCGACCGCGTCGCCATCATCGGCACGCCTGCCCCGAACGACGCGGTCGAGTGGATCGACCCGCAGTTGCAGGCCATGTCCGACCACCTGGCGACGCTCGAACCGGATGCGGCGCTCGCCCAGCTGAGCGGAATGCTGCAGCCGCAGGCCGACGCCGTGAACGCCGCGGACCAGGAAGCCGACGTGCCTCTCGACCTGCTCGGCGCATCCCCGGTCGACGACGCAGCGCTCGCCAGGCCGGGCGCCCGTGACCGCCTCGGCCGGATGCTCAAGGACGCCTTCCGGCAGGGTCCTGGCGGTGTCGCGGCCGACATCCTCAGCTACACCGCCCGCCCGTGGGGCTTCGACCTCGCCGACATCGCGGCGAAGACGCTCATCGTCAACGGCCAGGCCGACCCGCTCGCGGGCAACGCCCACGCCAGCTGGTACCAGAAGGCGATCCCGGATGCGCGGGTCGAGATGATGCCGGGCGCCGGTCACCTCGTGGTGATCCCCGCGTGGGAGCGGGTGCTGTCGCACCTGGCGCCGGGCACGTCGAAGGGGTGATGGCAGCGGGGCGGGAAGGCGTTGTGCTGCGCCGCCCCGGGCATCCACTGCCGGTCAGCTGCGGTCAGCTGGCCTGCGCATCCGGTAGCTGCTGCGGTTGCTGCGTCGCCGCGGTGACCGGACGGCGCGGGAACCGGCGCACCACGTGGGCGGTGACGGCCGGCAGGAAAGCGGACGCCCACACCCGGTAGCCGCGGTCGTTCGGGTGGAACAGGTCTTCGGCGAACTGGGTCACGATGCCGCGCAACCCCTGACGCTTCATGGTGTCGTGCAGCGGGACGACCGTAAGCCCGCGCTCGGCGGCGACGCGGCGCAGGATGGCGTTGCCGACGGCGACCTTCTTCTCGTTCCACGGCAGGTAGAAGCAGGGCAGGTCGGCGACGATCGCATCCTGGGGGACGGCGTTGAACACCTTCCGGATGCCCTCCTCGAACAGGTCGGGATCGAACGCGGCGATGTCGTTGGCTCCGATGGCGACGGTGACGATATCCGGTTTCAACTCGGCGAACCGCGGCAGCTGATCGGCCACGGCGAGAGCGACGGTGGCGCCGGACACGCTGAGGTTGACCATCCGGACCGAGCGCCCGGTCGCGGCCTTGATGTGGTCGGCGATCACGCCGACGTAACTGTTGCGCGGGGCGGAGGCGCCGATGCCCTGCGCTGCACTGTCGCCGATGGCCACATAGAGCAGCTCGCCCTCCACCTTGGCCGCATCCCGCCACCACTTGGAGTGCACGGGCAGCGTCTCGTTCAGCCGGACCCGGCTCGCCTCCAGCGTGTCCTGAGCCTTCCTGACCCGCGCCCACGCGAGAAGCCCGACCGCGACCGTGGAAACACCGGCACCGACAGCGACACGACTCTTCGTTCCCATTCCCAGCACTGTACTCGCGCGCATCCTGACGCGCGCTGGTGGTGCGCTGACCGTTCGCTGTCGATTGGCGGTCGGCGGGGCGTTCGCGTACGATAGTCCGCGGTACCGTGTCCGAGCGGCCGAAGGTGCAACTCTCGAAAAGTTGTGTGGGTGAAAGCCCACCGTGGGTTCAAATCCCACCGGTACCGCCACGAAAACCCCTGGTTAGCCAGGGGTTTTCTGCTTTCTAGGCCGTTGCTCCCGCGCGAAGAGCGGAGACGCCAGTCGGCGGGCACGTGGTCACAGGCCGTCAGCTCGTTCGGAGAGCCCCTCGCTGTGCCGATTCGTTGTCGATGATCGCCCGGCTCTGACGCTCACCGCTGCGCGAGCACCGCGGCGAGCTGTGTCGCGATCTCGCGCACGACGTCGTCGACGGAGGTCTCCGGATCCGGGGCCGACGCCATGGAGAGGAGCATGATCGCGGAGATGACGTGGGCGAGGACGGGCGCGTCCGCCGGAGTACTCGCTTCGTGCCTCAGCAGGGTCTCGCTCAGGAGCTCCTCGGTCCGCGCGACGATGTCGAGCGCGGCGCGGTGGTGGGGCTCGTCGGCATCGCCGAAGGCCATCTCTTTCAGGTAGGTGCGTCCGTTGTCGATCTGGACCCGGTTGCAGGCGACGATCGGGCGGGCGACGGCGAGCAGCGCTTCGAGCGCATCCGGTGCTGTTGCGGCCGCGGCCCGCCCTTCCTCGAGCGCCTCGGCGTAGTGGGCGTTCTGGACGAGCAGGAGGAGTTCGCCCTTGGATTTCGCATAGAGGAACACGGTGCCGGTGCCGACATCGGCGAGCTCTGCGATCTGCTGGGTGGTGACGTCGTCGACCCCGTGCACGGCGAACAGCTCGGAGGCTGCCGCGGTGATGCGGTCCAGTTTGGCGCGCTTGTTCCGTTCGCGCCGCCCCAGTTCGGCGGTGACGTCGCTCATTTCGGGTTCCTTCGACGTGGTCGGTCGGCTCGGAGACGAGTTTAGTTGCCGCCCGCAGTCCTCAACTCCGGGTAGAGGACCTCGATGGGCGCGGCGAGGCCGGACTTGATGCGGGCGCTGATGTCGTCGGCGACGACCTCGTACGCGCCGGCCTCGACGGCGTCGTACACCGCGGCGACAAGGTCGCCGGGCAGCATCTTCGGGCCGTCCGCGTGCGCGGCCATCCGGGTGTCGACGTATCCGACGTGCACTCCCGTGACGAGCACGCCGAGCGGGTCGAGTTCCAGCCGCAGCGAGTTGGTCGCGGACCAGAGTGCGGCCTTCGACGCGCTGTACGTCCCGCCGAAGGCGTACCAGCTGGCGACAGAGTGGATGTTCACCAGGGCAGCGTCGTCGGCCGCGATCAAGGTGGGGGCGAACGCGCGTGACACGCGCACCGGGGCGAAGAAGTTGAGCTCCAGGTTCGCGCGGAGGTCGGCTTCGGAGATGTCGAGCATGCTCGCCGTCGGCGGGACCCCTCCTGCGTTGTTGATCACCACGGTGACATCGCCCGCCGCGCTGACGGCCGCTTCGATGGAGTCGGCGTCCGTCACATCGAGGGGGAGCGGGACGATGCGATCGTCCGTCCACGCCTGGGGGTTGCGCGCGGTGGCGTAGACCTTGGACGCGCCGCGGTCGAGGGCGGCACGGACGAACTCGGTGCCGATTCCTCCGTTCGCGCCTGTGACGAGGACGACGGCATTGGTGAGCGATGGCATGAGGGTTCCTTGACTGTTCGGGGTAGCGGTGTGGGTGAGGGGTGCGGCCTCGGCTAGGCGCCGAGGAAGTCGACGGCGACCGGCGCGAAGTGCTCGTGGTACTGGAAGATCGCACCGTGGCCGGAGTCCGGGTAGATGACGAGCTCGGAGCCGGCGATGCGCCGGTGGAGGTCCTCCGAGAGGACGGAGGGCACCATCCGGTCGTTGTCGCCGTTGGCGATGAGCGTGGGCTGCGTGATCCGTGACAGGTCGGACGGTGCCGATCTGCCGAACCTCTGGATGGCTTTCAGCTGGGTGTGGAACGAGGAGAGCGAGATGTCCTTGTCGCGGTCGGTCACGCGTTCCTTGAGTCGCCCGATGAAGGCCTTTCCCGCCTTTTTGCCCGTCGCGTTGCGGTTGAAGAAGAGGAACTCCTTGGGGTCGGACCGGGCGAGCGCGGCGCGGAGGATGTCCCAGTACGTGGTCCAAAGCACTTTGTCCATGTCCTTGCCGCCGCGCGGGCCGGTTCCCGTGAGGACGAGCCTGCGGACCAGGCCGGGGTGCTTCAGGATGAGGTCTTGCGCGATCATCCCGCCCATGGAGAAGGCGAAGACGTCGATCAGGTCGTATCCCAGCGCCGTGATGAACGCGTATGCGTCGTCCGCTGCGGCCTCGAGGGTCGTGGGAACCTTCCCGGAGGAACCGCCGACCCCGCGCTGATCGAAGGCGATGACGTGGCGGTGCTTCGCGATCGGGTCGACGATCCGTGGATCCCAGTTGTCGAGCGTTCCGGCCAGGTGCACGAAGAAGACGACCGGGATGCCGCCTGCCGGTCCCAGCTCTCGGTAGGCGACGGTCGTGTCGCCGACGCGGATGGTCCGTGTGGGGGCGTCACGGTATGCGGTGACGACGGGTTCCGTGCTCATGGTGGGCTCCTTCGGTGGTGGGTGACGATCAGCGGTCGGCGCGCGGCGACGGGCCGGCGATGGCGGCGACGGACTTGCCGCGAATGCCGCGAGCGAGCGAACCGAGTTCGGCGGGGACCTGCTCGAACGGGACGACGCGGCCGACGACCGGCCGGAGTACCTGCTCGTCGACCAGCGCCGCGATCTGCTCGAGCTGCGCGCCGTCCGCGCGCATGAAGAGGAACTCGTACGTCACGCCCAGGCGCTTCGCCTGCGTGCGAATCTTCCGGCTCAGCCCGGTGACGGCCGCCCGGAGCACGGGATTCATCCCGATCCGTCGAGCGAACGCGGGGTCAGGCGGACCGGCGATGCCGATCGCTGTGCCGCCGGGCTTGAGGATGCGCAGCGACTTCTCGAGGTTCTCACCCCCGAGGCTGTCGAGCACGAGGTCGTAACCGCTGAGTAGGGTTTCGAAGTCTTCTGTGCGGTAGTCGATCACCACATCCGCCCCGAGCCCGCGAACGAAGTCGCGGTCGGCCGCGCTGACGGTGGTGGCAACGGTTGCGCCGAGATGCTTCGCCAACTGAATGGCGATCGTGCCCACCCCTCCCGCACCCGCGTGGATGAGGACCTTCTGACCCGCATGCAGGTGGCCTCGCTCGACGAACGCCTGCCAGGCGGTCAGCGCGACGAGGGGGAGGGATGCCGCTTCGATCATGTCGACGGAGGCAGGCTTGCGCGCGACATCGTCCTCGGAGACGGCGATGCGTTCGGCGAACGTGCCGATGCGACCATCCCGCGGCCGGGCGAAGACCTCGTCGCCCGGGGTGAATCTCCGGACGGCGGAACCGACTTCGATGACCGTGCCCGCAAGGTCGAGCCCGAGCGTGTGCGGAAGCTGCAGGGGCACGATCTGCGTGAACTGCCCCTGCCGGATCCCTTCGTCCAGCCGGTTGAGCCCGGCCGCCTGCACCGCGACGAGCACGTCGTCCGGGCCGACGGTCGGCTCGGGAACCTCCGAGCGCTGGAGCGGCTCCTTATATGCGGTCAGGGAGAGTGCGTGCACGAGTGTGCCCTTCTTGACAGGATTAGTGATTGCACTCAATTATGAGTACAGTCAGAAATTGTGTCAAGTGGGGCCGGGTGGAGAGGGCTCGGGATGCCGCAGGTGATGTGGGCGTCCTGGCCCACCCGTCAGGCGGGGCAGCGCTCGGAAGGGATGGAATTGACTCTTTTCTGACCGATCGGCAGGACAGCTTCGTTGGCGATCTGGATGTCGGTGACCGCGCCGTTCATCACGGCGAAGACGATCCAGCCGCCCTGGTTGTCCGTCAGGCCGTAGTAGGTGACGAGGTCGTTGTACGTGCCCGTCTGCTGGATGTTCGGATACGCGGCGAGCAGTTCCTCGGCCGTGGAACTGATACCGATGCCCTCAGGCGTCTTCGGGGTATTCGCGTGGTCGTCGGCGCCGGTTCCGAAATTGCCGAACTCGATGGCCGCGGTCTGGTCGGAGCCGTCGGCTGCGCCCACGAACCTGAAGCGGAGGCCGTTGGGGGCGAGCAAGAACGCCAGTTCTGGGACACAGATCGGGTCGGTGGCGTCGGAGAACGCGGGGATGATCTGGTGCTGCGCCGCGAAAGGCGTCCCGAGACTGACCGGACCGACACCATCGAAACGGATGGTCCAGGTGGACGGATCTGCCGGATCGTCGACGGGCGCCACCGTGGTGGGCGTCGACGTCGGGGTCGGTGTCTCGGTCGGCGTCGGCGTCGGAGTGGGTGTCGGTGTCGGCGTCGCGGTCGCCACCGGGGCCGGGTCGAGAAGTCCGGTGCCGAGGGCGTATGCCACCGTGCCGCCGGAGATGCTGACGGCGAGCAGCACCAGGGCCACGATCAGCGCTGTGCGTTTGTGGGCGGTGCCTGGTTGCGTTGCGGCCGCGTGCGTGACGACCAGGTCGCGGATCGCGGCCTTGCGGCGCGGGTCGAAGGTGGGCTCGGTGCTCATCGCTCTCCTCCGTTCGTCGTAGTGGGGTTCGTCGTAGTGGGGTTCGTCGTGGTGGGTTCCGTCGCGGCGGGACTCGTGGCAGGTTCCGCCGCGGTGGGGTCCTGCTGCAGCAGTTCGGTGAGCCGGGTCTTCGCCCGGGAGAGGCGCGATTTGACCGTGCCCGGCGCAATGCCGAGCGCCGCGGCGGCGTCGGCCGTGCTCAGCTCCTCCAGCACGCACAGCGTCAGGATGTCCTGGTCGCGTCGCGGCAGCGTGGCCAGCGCACGGCGCAGTGCCGCACGGCGGGAGTCGCGGTCGATGCGCTCGTCCACGGCGTCCGCGTGATCCGGCGCGTGCTCGGGCGGTGGCAGCTGCTCCAGCCCGGTGCGGTAGCGGCGGGATGCGCGCGCATAGTTGCGGAACACGAAGTTCGTCATCACCAGCAGCCAGCCGATGACCGAATCGTTCACCTCGCGCATCGCATCCCTGCGGCGCCAGGCCTCCAGGAACACCACGGCCGTCACGTCCTCAGCGTCGTGGATAGACGCCGTCAGTCGCATGGCCTGGCGGAAGACACGATCGTGGTGCAGGTCGAACAGCTCCCCGAACGCGTCGGCGTCACCGCCCCGCACACGTTCGAGCACTGTCGGCTCGTCCAGTCGAATACCCCTCATATCTAAGTAGTGTCCGCGACGAACGCCGTGGTTCCCGACGCGCGCGGTCCGTCGACCAGTGCTGCCAGGTCTTCGACGTGGCGGAGCGAGGCGGCCGTCTCGCGGCTCGGGGCGTACTCCATGCCCCAGCGGCCCGAGTAGCCGAGGTCGCGGAGGAGACGGAACTGCGCCTGCCAGTCGATCGTCCCTGTGCCCGGTTCGTGCCGGCCGGGGGCATCGGCCACCTGCACGTGGCCGACCAGGGCGATGTCGTCGCCGACCACGGCCGCGAGATCCTCGCCCATGACGAGCGCGTGGTAGGCGTCGAGCAGGAGGCGCAGCTGCGGGGAGCCGACCTCGCGCACGATGTCGAGTCCCTCCCTCGTCGACCAGAGGTAGGTCCCGACGTGGTCGACACGCGAGTTCAACGGCTCCAGGAGCAGCGTGACCCCGCTGTCCCCGACGATCGCCGCCGCGCGCGAGAGGACGGAGACGACCGCATCGTGCTGGTCCTGCCGGGGCACCCCATCCAGCTCCTGGCCGGCCACCACCACGAGGTTGGGGGCGCCGAGCGCGATCGCGACCTCCAGCGAATCGCGCACCCCGTCGAGATACGGCTCGTGCGTGGACGGGTCGGTGAGCTGCAGCTGTGGGTCCACGATGAGCGACAGCAGCGTGACGCCGGTCTCGTCGAGCGCCGCCCGGATGGCCTCCACATCCTTGTCGCGCCATCCCCAGATCTCGACGGCGTCGAGACCGTGGGCCGCTGCTGCCCGGATGCGGTCGGCGGTCCAGTCGGCCGTTTCGGTGAACAGCCACTCCAGATTGGCGGCGATGGTGGTCACGGCGGTCTCCTGTCGGTGGGCGCGGCTCAGCGCGGTCGCTTCATCATTCCACCCGCTGGCGGAGGAACAGCGCTGCCCGGTCGAGCGCTTCCGCCGCCTCGTCCAGCACGCCGACGTACGCCTGGAACACGTGGGGCACGTCGGCGGTGACATCCAGGATGACGTCGACGCCGGCGTCGCGAGCGCGCTCGGCCAGGCGGACGGAGTCGTCCAGCAGGAGCTCGTTCGTCCCCACCTGCAGCAGCATCGGCGGCAGGCCGTGAAGGTCGGCGTGCACCGCGGGGGCGAGCAGCGGCTGAGCCGGGTCCTGGCCTGCGAGGTAGAGCTCGCCCGTGCGTCGCATCGCCTCGGCGGTGAAGAAGGGGTCCACGCCGTCCTTGGTGACCATGCTGCTCCCTGACCGGGTGTGGTCCAGGCCGGGGGAGAATGCGACGATCGCCGCCGGGAGCGGCAGGCCCGCATCCCGCGCGGCCAGGCAGGTGGTGACCGACAGTCCGCCGCCCGCCGAGTCGCCCACGAAGGCGATGGACGACGGCGGCGTGCCCTGGGAGAGGAGTTCCCGATATGCGGCGACACCGTCGTCGATGGCGGAGGGGAAGGGATGCTCGGGCGCCAGGCGGTAGTCCAACGAGAGCGCCCGCATCCCGGATCGGAGGACCAGCTGCGCCGTGATGCTCAGGGCGGTCGTCGGCGAACCGAGGATGAAGGAGCCGCCGTGGAAGTAGAGCAGAGTGCCCGGGCGCTGGTCCGCCTCCGGCTCGACCAGTACGGCTGCCCGGTCTGCGAGGCGGGTGGGGGTGGTGCGGATGCCGCCCGGCACGGGGAAGGAGCCCATGAGGGCGGCGAACTCGGCCCGCATCTGCTCGATCGTCGCCGGTGGCTGCGCCGGGGCGAGCCGCAGCTGCTCGGCGAGGTTCCTCCGTTGTTCCGTGCTCATGGTCTCTCCGATCGCGTAGATGTATGCCGAGGCATGTAGTCATTAGACTATATGCCGTGGCATACAAAAGCGCGAGCGACGACCTGGCCGGCTTCTTCGACGACCTCGTCCGCTCCGAGACGCGGTTGTACAACGCGGTCGACGACGCACTGCGCGCCGAGCACGGGATCGCCGCATCCCAGTTCGAGATGCTCCGCTACCTCGCGGCCAAGCCGGGCGCACGGGTGATCGACATCGCCGAGAACTTCGTCGCGGGGGTCGGCGCCATCAGCAAGGGGGTGGACCGCCTGGTGCAGCGCGGCCTGGCCCGGCGCCACCCGAACCCGTCGGACGGGAGGTCGTCGCTGGTCAGCCTCACCGAGGAGGGGGAGCGCCTGGTCGACGAGGCGGAGGCGGTGTTCCTTGCGCAGCTGGATGCCCTCATCCCGATCCCGCGGGAGCGGCGGGAGGCCGTCGCGGCGGTCCTGTCCGAGCTGCGCGCTTCGCTGGAGGCAGCGAAGGCCGGCATCCCGGTGGGGTGAGGTTCGGCGCTGGCCGCAGCCGTCGTCGTCGTCGTCGCTCAGGCGTACTCCGGCCGCCCTCCCACTCCGTACGTGAGGGCGACGATCCCGGTGCCGAACACCCGGGAGTCGAGCAGGTCGAGGGCGAAGTCGAGTCCGCGTTCCGGGAACAGGCGCTCGCCCTCGCCGACGATCACCGGGAACTGGATGAGGTTCAGCTCGTCCACCAGCTCGTTCTCGAGGAGCCAGCGGGCGAGCGCGGCGCTCCCCACCACGAGCAGCTCGCCGCCCGGCTGCGCCTTCAGCTCGCGCACGCGCTCGGCGACGTCGCCGGAGATGACGGTGGTCTTCTGCCAGGTGGGGTCGGACACCGTGCTGGAGACCAGGTACTTCGGCTTCGAGCTGATCGCGGCGCCGAAGCCGTCGTCGTCGCTGCGTGCGCCCCAGTATGTCTCGAACAGGCCGTAGGTCTTGCGGCCGAGGAGGAACGCATCCGGGCGTCGCCAGGTGTCGAGGATGTACTGCACCGCCTCGTCGTCGCCCAGCGGCAGCGCCCAGCCGCCGCGGGTGAAACCGGGGTCCATCTCCTCGTTGTTGCCGCCGTTCGCCTGGGCGACGCCGTCCAGAGTGACCTGCAGGCTGATCGTGAGTCTCATGTCGTGTTCCCTTCTCTCAGCTGGGGATGCGGTGGTCCCCACGGTAGTCTGCGATCGTGAGCGAGCTACCGCCTTCTCTGTTCGACGTGGACGACGCATCCCGTCCGCTCGCCGATCGGCTGCGCCCGCACACCCTGGCAGACGTGGTCGGCCAGGACCACCTGCTCGCCCAGGATGCGCCGATCGGGCGGATGGTCGCTGCGCAGCGACTCGTGTCGATGATCCTGTGGGGACCGCCCGGCTGCGGGAAGACCACCATCGCGCGCCTCCTCGCCGAGCAGACGAACCTGGCGTTCGAACCGCTCTCCGCCACGTTCTCCGGCGTCGCCGACCTCCGCAAGGTGTTCCAGGCCGCGCAGCGGCGGCGCGAGATCGGGCAGGGCACGCTGCTGTTCGTCGACGAGATCCACCGGTTCAACCGGGCGCAGCAGGACTCCTTCCTGCCGTACGTCGAAGACGGCACGATCGTGCTCGTCGGAGCGACCACCGAGAATCCCAGCTTCGAACTCAACGGCGCCCTCCTGTCCCGCTGCCAGGTGTTCGTGCTCAAACGCCTCGACGACGCGGCCCTCGGCATCCTCATCACGCGTGCGGAGGAACTGCTCGGCGCACCGCTGCCGCTCGACGACGACGCCCGGCAGGCCCTCATCGCGATGGCGGACGGCGACGGCCGCTACCTGCTGAACATGATCGAGCAGGTGCAGTCGCTCCCAGCACCCGTGGATTCGGCGGCGCTCGCGGCGGCCGTGCAGAAGCGCGCCCCGCTGTACGACAAGTCGCAGGAGGGGCACTACAACCTCATCTCCGCCCTCCACAAGTCGATGCGCGGCTCCGATCCGGACGCCGCTCTGTACTGGCTGGCCCGGATGCTCGCCGGCGGAGAGGACCCGCTGTTCATCGCCCGCCGGATCACCCGGTTCGCCACGGAAGACATCGGGATGGCCGACCCGAACGCGGTGCAGCAGGCGCTCGCCGCGTGGGACGTCTACGAACGCCTCGGCTCGCCGGAAGGCGAACTCGCGATCGCCCAGGCCGTGCTCTACCTGGCGACGGCGCCGAAGTCGATCGGCGTGTACCGCGGGTTCAGCAGGGCGAACGCCGCGGCGAAGCGCACGGGATCGCTGATGCCGCCCGCGCACATCCTGAACGCCCCCACCCGGATGATGAAAGACCTCGGCTACGGCAAGGGATATCAGTACGACCCGGACACCGAGACCGGCTTCTCCGGCGCGAACTACTTCCCGGACGACATGGCCCGCGAGACGTTCTACGAACCGACCGAGAACGGGTACGAACGCAACGTCGCGGAACGCCTCCGGCAGTGGGCGAAGCTCCGCGATCAGGGTGCAGGGGGCGGGAAGGCCGCCGCCGACGACTGACCGGATGCGGGAGAGCGAGATCGCGCACCGCTAGCCTTCATGCGTGGGCTTCTCTCTGCTGGGTCTGATCATGGCGCTCGCCGTGCTCGCTCCCAACCTGCTGCTGGTGTGGTTCCCGCCGCTCTCCCCGATGCCGGAGGCGCGCGTGCCCCGGCTGCTCGGGTGGCTGGAACGCGCGGGGCAGGCGCTCTGCCTGGTCGTCCCGCCGATCACCGAGCCCGGCGAGCTGGTCGGCTGGTGGGCGGTTCCCGCGCTCGCCGCGCTGTCGGGCTACTACGCCCTGTGGGCGCGGTACCTCGCAACGGGGCGAGCGGGGGAGACGCTCTACCGGCGCTGGTGGGTGATCCCGGTCCCGATGGCCGTGCTGCCCGTCGTGGTGTTCCTGAGCACGGCGGCCTGGCTCGGCAACCTCTGGATCGCCGCGGCGGCGCTGGTCCTCGCGGCCGGGCACATCCCGGCGTCGTTGATCATCGCCCGGCGAGTGCAGCCCGCCACAGGTCGTACAGTTCCTCGCTGACCTCCGGTGCGGCGACCAGCACGCCGCCGGTCGCGGGGAACACGGCTGGTTGCCCGTCCTCGCCGAGCACGACCGCCCCGGCCTCCGCCGCGATGAGGCAGGCGGCCAGGTGGTCGATCGGGCTGAACCGGTGGATGACCGCGCCGACCCCGCGCGCCGCCGCCGGCCCGAGCAGGGTGAGCGTGCCCGAACCCATCACTCGGAGGGTGCAGAACCGATCGGTGAGCGCCTGCGCGAGCTCGCGCATTCCCGTCCAGGCCTGATGCCCGGCCAGCTCGCTGCCGACCACGCCTCCCGAGAGGGAACCGCCGGGGGCGATGGCGATCGCTTCGCCGTCGCGACGAGCGCCGTCACCGGCGATGGCGTCGAACAGCGCGTTCTGCCACGGGTCGGCGACCACGCCGACGAGGGGCACGTCGTCCAGGGCGAGCGCGAGGGAGAACGCCGTCCACGGCACGCCGTTGGCGAGGTTGGTGGTGCCGTCGACCGGGTCGAGGTACCAGGTCGGGCGGCCGGGCGCAGACTCGCCGCCGTACTCCTCGCCGACGAACGCGTGATCCGGGTACCAGGCGGAGATCCGCTCGCGCACGTGCCGCTCGATCGACTGGTCGAGCTCGGTGACGAGGTCGGCCGGGTTCGCCTTGGTGGAGACCTCGGTGATCCTGCTCGTGCGGATCTGCTCGGCGGCCCAGGCCCCGAGCTCGCGGGCGCGGTCGCGGGCGTCGACGAGTTCGGCCGGGGTCATCGCGCCACCTCCGCACGGGAGGAGACGGGCTGCGACCGCATCGCCTGGAGCCGGTCGAGCCGGTTGGTGGTGACGGTGTCGACGCCGAGGGCGACGGCCGCCGCGAGGTCGGCCGGGTCGTCGATAGTCCACGCGGTGACGGTGAGGCCGAGGTCGTGGACCGCTCGGACGAAGGCGTCGCCGGCGATGGCGAAGGGGATGTTGATCGTCACGGGAGCGAGGCTCGCGATGTCGTCGGCGGTCGGTGCGACGGGCGCGGCCCAGGGGTACCAGATGCGCGCATCCCGGTCGAGGGAGCGGATGGTGCGCATCCCGTCGAGGTCGCCGCACCAGTCGACGGTGATCCCGGATGCCGCGACGACGGCGTGCGCGGGGGCGGCGAAACGCGCCTCCTCCATGTCGATCACCAGCCTGCTCTCCGCGTCGGCGAAGAGCGGCAGCAGCTCGGCGAGCAGGGGAGGCCGGTCGTCGGCCGCTCCGAAGGACGCGAGGTCGGCGGTCGGCACGTCGTCGATCGCGCGGTGATCGTTCCAGAGCCGTTCGAGCGTCGGATCGTGCAGCACGACCACGTCGCCGTCGGCGGTGAGCCGCACGTCGATCTCGACCACCTCTGCACGTTTGTCGAGAGCCGACCGCACGGCCCGGATGGTGTTCTCGCGGAAGACCGACGAGTCGCCGCGGTGGGCGCAGGCGCGCGGGGTCATGCGACCACCGCCTCTGCGCGCTCGACCAGACGGCCGTCCCTGTACAGGAGGGCGGACTCGACGGTGGCGAAGCCGACACTCCCCAGCTGCGGCGGCTGGCCGGTGACGTACGCGTTCAGCGTGATGTCGTCGCGGCGCAGCCGCAGCTCGTGGAAGTGACCGTGCGGCACCACCCGCTCGACCACGGCGCGCACCCCGCCGGGCACGGGCGCCTGCGTGAACACCACGTCCTCCGGCCGGATGCCGACGACGCCGGGGCCCTCCACGACGCGCGAGCCGTCGAACGAGCCGTCGAAGCGGTTGAGCGAGCCGATGAAGGTCGCGACGAACTCGGTCGCCGGGCGGGCGTAGAGTTCCGTCGGCGTCGAGAACTGCTCGATCCTGCCCGCGTTCATCACCGCGACCCTGTCCGAGATGGAGAGCGCCTCCTCCTGGTCGTGCGTGACGATGACCGTGGTGATCCCGAGCCGCTGCTGCAGGTCCCGGATGTCCTCGCGCACCTTCACGCGCAGCTTCGCGTCCAGGTTGCTGAGCGGCTCGTCGAGCAGCAGCACGTCCGGCTCCTGCACGAGAGCGCGCGCGAGGGCGACGCGCTGCTGCTCGCCGCCGGAGATGCGCGGAGGGCGCGAGTCCCGGTGGTGCAGCAGGTTGACCAGGGTCAGGATCGCATCCACCCGTTCCGCGATCTGCGCGCGCGACAGCGTGCGCAGCTTCAGCGGGTACGCCACGTTCTTCGCCACGGTCAGGTGCGGCCAGAGCGCGTAGTTCTGAAACACCATCGCGCTCGGCCGCTTGTCCGGCCCGAGCCGCGTGACGTCGCGGCCTGCCATCGTGATGCTGCCGGCGTCCGGAGCGAGGAACCCGGCGATCATCCGCAGCGTGGTGGTCTTGCCGCAGCCGGACGGACCGAGCAGGGAGACCAGTTCGCCGCTCTGCACGGTGAGGTCGAGGTCGTCGATGATGGTGCGGCCGCCCAGCGTCTTGCTGAGCCCGGACAGACGCAGGCCGTCTGCACCGGAGCCGACGGTCGCGGCGGAGGGGGAGGTCACGGAGTGCTCCTTGTTCGTGGGCCTGACGGTCATTTGAGTTGGAAGCCTTCGGCGAGCTGCCCGCCCATCACGTGCTTGCGCACGGTGAGCAGCAGCACGACGGAGGGGATGGCGAGGAGGATCGAGAAGACCGCGGCGACCTGCTTGGGGAAGTTGAGGACGAGGCTGTACATCTCGGTCGGCATGGTGAGGATGTCCGGTGCGCCGACCAGATACGTGCCCTGCGCCTCGTCGAACGCCGCGAGGAACGCCATCACGGCGCCGACCAGGATGCCGGGGAGCGCGAGACGCAGCGTGACGGTGAAGAACACGCGCGCCCGGGATGCTCCCGCGTCGCGCGCAGCCTCCTCCAGCGAGCGGGGGACGGCGGAGAACGCGGCGGCCGGGATCCACGTCATGAACACGATCGTCCCGAGCAGCTGCACCACCACGACGCCGGCGATCGTGTTCATCAGGCCGAGCGCGTAGTAGAGGGAGGCGAGGGTCGCGAACAGCCCCATCCGCGGGAACGCGTTCGTGGCGAACAGGCCGATCAGGAAGAGCCGGCGACCGGGGAACTCGAACCGCGCGAAGGCGTATGCGGCGGGCAGGCAGACCACGGCGGAGACGAGCACGACCACCGGCGTGATGAGCAGCGAGTTCTGGATGGACGAGCCGAGCGCCGGATCGCTGAACACCGTCGACCACCAGCGCAGCGTCCACGAGTCTGGAAGCAGGTGCGGGTACGTCCAGGTGTCCGCGAACGCGTGGGCGCCCAGCCAGAGCAGCGGACCGAGCACGAACACCAGCAGCACGATCGCGAACAGCGTGGCACCGGATGCGCGGAGCACGGCGGAGACGGCGCGCGGCATCAGATCCTCCCCTCGCGGCGGGCGCTGCGGAAGTTCGCCCAGACGTACAACGCGCCGATGCCCGCCGCGGCGAGGAAGACCACGAAGGCCATCACGAGCGACTGCTGCGGCTGGTTGTACGAGGTGAAGTAGCTGGCCAGGGCGACGCCGAGCATGGTCGGAGCGTTCGGGCCGGTGAAGTACGGGACCGTGTACGAGCCGATCACGCCGATGGCGGTGAAGGTGACGGCGATCACGATCGGGACGGCACTCATCGGCAGCAGGATGGTGCGCACGATGCGCACGGTGCCCGCTCCCGCATCCCTGGCCGCCTCGATCAGAGCGTCGGGAACGGACTGCAGCCCGGACACGATCATCAGCACGGCGAACGGAAGGGACGTCCACGCCGAGCCGATGACGATGGCGGTCGCCGTGTACGCCCACACCGGGCCGTCGACGCCGACCTGCGCGAGCAGGCTCCGGAGGAAGCCGTCGGCGGAGTAGAAGGTGAGAATGGCCCAGGAGGCGATGACCACGGGGATGAACAGCGGCACGATGGCGATGGCGGACAGGAACCGGGCGAGCCAGCCGCCGCGCAGCCGCAGGTACAGGCCGATGCCGCCGGCGAGGACGACGACGATCGCGGTGCTCGCGACGGTCACCCCGAGCGTCAGTCCGAGGTCCTGCCAGAACGCCTCGGTGGCGAATACATCGCCGTATGCGGCGAAGGTCGGCAGGACGCCGTCCGCGTGGTGCACGTTCTGGCCGACCGCCGCGATCACGGAGTTCAGGCCGCCCGTGAAGCCGACGCTGAACGCGAGGGCGAGCACCACGGGCACCCCGACGAACAGGGCGATCACCACCACGGGAGGCAGCGCGAGCAGGAAGCCGGTCACCGCGGACCGCCGCGCCGTGCTGGCGCTGCGGACCGCGGTGGTCGCCGCCGGGGCGGCGGTGACGGTGGCCATTACTTGCCGGGGACCTTCTGCGCCCACGCCTTGTTCATGTCGGCGGCGGTGGTGGCGAAGTATGCCGGGCGGAGGTTGGCGATGTCGGCGTTCTTGAACTGGTCCTGAACCGAGGACGGCAGCTTGTCGAGCGCGATCACCGGGTATCCGGAGATGCTGTCTGCGACGAGCGCCTGAGCATCCGGGGTGAGCAGCCAGGACACCAGCTTCTCTGCTCCCGCCTTGCGCGGGGTGGCGGAGGGGATGCCGAGGTAGCTGGCGCCGCCGGTCAGCGACGGGTCGGAGATCTGGGTGTACGCGATGTTCGCGGGGATCTGGCCGTTCTTGTGGCCGGTGACGAACTGGTCGCTCCACACCGGGGCGATCGAGATCTGGCCGCTGGAGAGGAGATCGAGCACCTGGTTGTTCCCGTTCGGGTACACGCCCTTCTGGTACACGTACGGGTTGAGGCTCGCGAGCGTCGCGAATCCCTTGTCCCAGTCGCCCTCGACCTCGGGCGCCGAGCCGGTGACCAGCTTGGTGCGGTCGGCGGCGGAGACGTTCTGGTCGAGCACGGTCGTGACGAACGACTGGCCGCTGCCTCCCGTGTCCGGGGAGTTGTACGTGAACTTGCCGGGGTTGGCCTTGATCCAGGCGAGCAGGTCGTCGAGCGTCTTCGGCGGGGTGGCGACGGTCTTGGTGTCGTACGCGAGCACGACACTGGAGCCGCGGTAGGGGATGCCGCCGTTGCCGCCGGCCGTGACGAGGTCCTTCGGAACGTCCTTCAGGCCGGGGACGTCGGTGCCGGAGACCTTCTCGAGCAGCCCGGATGCGGCGACCTGCGAGACGAAACCGGCGTCGACGAGGTCGTAGCCGGGGTCCTTCTTCTGGATGGTCGCCGCGGTGAGCTTGGCGACGGTCTGCTGGTCGTGCAGCCCGTGCAGGTCGAAGTCGACGGACACGCTGTATCCCGGATTGGCCTTCACGAACGCGGGGATGAGCGTCTTCTGCCAGAGATCCTGGATGTTGGTGTCTGCGCTGAGGAAGACGGTGAGCTTCTTGTCTGCGCCGTCGGTGGACGACGCGGCCGAGCTGCTCTGCGCGCAGCCGGCGAGGGCGAGCCCGATGGCAGCGACGGCTGCCACGGAGGCGATCAGGCGAGGGGTTTTCACGGAGCACTCCTGAGAGGGAAGGGGGTGGAGGGGCGTTCGTCCTGGTCGTCGGGGCGAACACTCGTCACGCTAATCGGGGGTGCACGTTCTTGGCGATAGTTGCGCAGCACCTTTCAAATGAGCGCCAGATACTGTTCATTCGGCGTTCATATGAGCGAAAATGAGCACGGCGAGACTGAGGTTCGCCCGCCACGAGAGAAGAGAACATGCTCACCCACCAGCGCGAAGCTGCCATCGTCGACCGCGTCCGCAGAGCAGGGAGCGCGACGGTGGACGAACTGTCGCAGCTCCTCGCGGTCAGCGGAACCACGATCCGCCGCGACCTCGAACGACTCGAGATCGCCGGCAGCCTGCGCAGGGTGCACGGGGGAGCGAAGCCGGCGGAGACGCCGGACGACGAGTATCCGGATCTCGACCCGGACGCCGGAGAGAAACTGGTCGTCGCCGCTGCGACGGCCGACCTGATCGGCGACGGCCAGGTGGTGCTCCTCGACATCGGCCACACCACGCTCGCCATCGCGCGGCAGCTGAAGGACCGTCCCGTCACCATCGTCACGAACAACCTGTGGATCCTGCGCGCGCTCGGTGACGATCCGACGTGCACGCTCATCCTGCTCGGCGGCGCGGTCGGCTCGAAGCCCGGTACCGTCTCCGGCCCGCTCACCGAGCAGATGCTGGCGTTGATCCACGCCGACGTCGCCGTCATCAGCAGCGGGGGCATCCGCCCGGACGGCTCGGTCGTCACCGACCTGAATCAGGAGGCGGGCATCAAAGACAGGATGCGCCGCGCGGCCGACCGCAGCATCCTGGTCGCCACGTCGCTCAAGTTCCCCGGGGAGGGTGTCTACCGCATCGCGTCCATCCGGGACTTCGAGTCGGTCGTCACGACGCCGGGGTCAGGCACGGCGACGCTGGAGGCGGCCGCCGAGCACGGCACGCGGATCGTGCTGGCCGAGTAGGCGGCGCCCGCGAACGGGCTCAGCCCTCGCGCAGGTAGGTGCCGAGCTTCGGTCCGGGGTTGAGCGCGCTGTTGACGATCCCCTGGATGGCGAACTCGCTCGCCCCGGCGAGGTCGACGGCGGTGGGGTCGAGCAGCCACTGCAGCTGGAGGCCGTCCATGACGGCCAGGATGGATGCGGCCGCCTTGTCGATCGTCTCCGGCTCCGTGAGGTTCTCCTGGGCGCAGAGGGCGCGGAAGGCAGCGTCGACTTCCTCTCTGAGCACGCGGTAGCGGTCCTGGAAGAACGCCTTCGCGGGGTGGTCGTCGGTGACGGACTCGGCGGAGAGCACGGTGTACACCTGCACGATGCCGGGCCGGAGAGCGTTGCGCTGCGCGGTCGCGACGAGGTGCGCGAACAGGGCGGGACCCCGGGGGACGTGGCGGTCCGGCAGCTGGGCGACGTCGTCCTTGTCGCGGAACTCGAGCACCTCGAGCAGCAGGTTCTGCTTGGAGCCGAAGTGGTGCAGGACGCCCGCGTGGGTGATGCCGACCTGCTCGGCGATGTCGGCGAGGGTGCCGTTCGTCGAACCCTTGGTTCCGAAGGTCTCGATCGCCGCGCGCAGGATCTCCTTGCGCTTGCGTTCCGTTTCCGGGCGTGGACTGGCACTGCCGCCGCTTGTTGCCATTCCTATCGCTTCCTTCTCGTGCTGGTTGCGAGCGAGCTTACCACTCAGTAACCTTGCCCCAACTTGCTTTCTGTCCAGTAAGCAAGTTATCGTCAGCGACATTCCACGCACCACAGGACACAACGGATGTGTCCGCCACGAAGGAGAAGCAATGAGGCTTAAGAAGTACTTGATCACGGCAACCGCGATCGCCGCGTTCAGCGCGATCGCGCTCACCGGCTGCTCATCCAGCGGCTCGTCCACCGCGAACGGCGGGAGCGGCGGCTCCCTCACGATCGCGAAGCCGGACGGCTCCGCAGTGCTCGCCACGCAGATCAACAACCCGTTCATCAGCACAGGCTCCGGCCAGTCCCTCGGATACAACCGGATGATCTTCGAGCCCCTGGCGATGGTCAACCCGGTCGGCAAGAACGAGACCACCCCGTGGCTCGCCTCGAAGGTCGAGTGGAACGCGGACTACACGCAGCTGACCGTCACGCCCCGCGCGGACGTGAAGTGGAGCGACGGCAAGCCGTTCACCGCGGACGACATCGTCTACACCTTCAACCTCATCAAGAGCACGCCGGCCCTCGACCTGGCCGGCCTGAAGCTCGCAGACGTCAAGAAGGACGGCGGCAACGTCGTGCTCAGCTTCACCGAGTCGAAGTTCGTCAAGCAGGGCGACGTGCTGCAAACCGCCATCGTTCCCGAGCACATCTGGAAGGGCATCGCAGACCCGACCAAGGATGCGGTCAAGGACGCCGTCGGCACCGGCCCGTACACGATCAAGACCTTCTCGTCGCAGGGCGTCGTGCTGAAGGCCCGCACCGACTACTGGGGCGGCAAGGTCCCCGTCGCCGAGCTGAAGTACCTCGAGTACAACGACAACACCGGCCTCCTCCGCGCACTGCAGAACGGCGAGACCGACTGGGCGCAGATCTTCATCACCGACTACCAGAAGAACTACGTCGACAAGGACAAGAAGCACAACGTGTTCTGGGGTGCGAACATCCTGAGCCCGGACATGATCGTGGTCAACACGACGAAGGCTCCGTTCGACAACGTGGCGTTCCGCAAGGCGGTCAACATGGTCGTCGACCGCACCGCGCACGCCGAGAAGGCGCGCAGCAACGCGGGTCCCGAGCTGAAGAGCGTGACCGGCATCCCGCAGCCGACGGGTGACCAGTACATCGCCCCCGAGTACAAGGACCAGAACTTCAAGATCGACGTCGACGGCGCCAAGAAGGTCCTCACCGACGCCGGTTACACCTGGAAGAGCGGCGCGCTGATCGACCCGTCCGGAAACCCGGTCTCCTTCACCCTGCAGGACCCGCAGGGCTGGAACGACTACGTCACGGGCATCCAGCTGGTGGCGACGCAGGTGAAGAACACGCTCGGTGCTGACGCCAAGGTGGCCACCCCGGACGCGGACACCTGGACCACCAACGTGGCGACGGGCAACTTCGACGCCGTGCTGCACTGGACGGGATCGGGATCGAACCCGTGGCACATCTACGACGACGTGATGAACGGCGCATACCTGGAGCAGGCAGCGGGCGGCAAGGTCGCTGACAACTTCGGCCGTTACAACAACCCGGAGGCGACCGCGCTGCTCAAGGAATACGCGCAGGCCTCGGACGACGCATCGCGCACCGCAGCCCTCAACAAGATCCAGAAGATCTTCGTCGAGGACGTGCCGGCCATCGCCATCGGAACGCACCCGCAGCTCGGCGAGTACAACACCCGCAAGTTCACCGGGTGGCCGAGCGAGTCCGACCAGTACGCGACGGCAGACCCCACGCAGCCCTGGGCTGTGCAGGTGGTCATGAAGCTGAAGCCGGCTGCCAAGTAGTCCCCAGCGCATCCGGGGCGGACGACGGACTCACCTCCCGAGTCCGCCCCGGATGCTTCGCGGCCAGCAAGAAAGCGACAAGCACATGACAGACAGCCTTCTTTCCGTGCGCGACTTTTCGGTCGTGTACGACGTCGATCCCCCTGTGCGGGCGGTCAAGAACGTCACCATCGACATCAAACGGGGCGAGATCGTCGGCCTCGCCGGGGAGAGCGGGTGCGGGAAGACCACGCTCGCATACGGCGTGCAGCGACTCCTCCGTCCGCCGGCGGTCATCACCGACGGAAGCGTCGTGTTCCACGACAAGAGCGGCGACGACATCGACATCAACGCCCTCGAGGTCGAGGAGATGCGCCGGTTCCGCTGGGACAAGATCTCGATGGTCTTCCAGGGAGCGATGAACGCCCTCAACCCGGTGGCGACCATCGGCGCCCAGCTCGAAGACGTGTTCATCGTGCACCGGCCGGAACTGAGCCGCGCCGAACGCAAGAAGGCCGTCGTCGAACTGCTGGAGATCGTCAAGGTGGGCGGTCAGCGGATGCGCTCGTACCCGCACGAGCTGTCCGGCGGCATGCGCCAGCGCGTGATGATCGCGATGGCGCTCGCCCTCCGGCCGCAGCTGATGGTGATGGACGAGCCGACGACCGCTCTGGATGTGCTCGTCCAGCGCGAGATCCTGCGGCAGATCTCCCAGCTCAGGCACGAGTTCGGTTTCTCCGTCGTCTTCATCACCCACGACCTCCCCCTCCTGCTGGAGATCAGCGACAGGATCGCGATCATGCGCGAGGGCGAGATCGTCGAGCTCGCGACCGCGGAGCGGATCTGGAACGACCCGCAGCACGAGTACACGAAGAACCTCCTGGCGTCGTTCCCGCGCCTGACCGGCGAGAGAGGAGTGGTCGCGCGATGACGACCCTCGAATTCAGGAACGTCACCAAGGTCTACAACGTCCGCGGTTCCGGACAGCTCAGAGCGCTCGACGACGTGAGCTTCACGCTGTCGTCGCACCAGACCATCGGCCTGGTCGGCCAGTCGGGGAGCGGCAAGTCCACGATCGCCAAGATCCTGACCCAGCTGGAGACCCCGACGAGCGGCGATGTACTGCTCGACGGCGTCCCGATCCCGCGGAGCGGACGGCGGCTGCGGAGCTACCGCCAGCAGCTGCGGATGGTGTTCCAGGACCCGTTCGCCTCGCTGAACCCGTCCCACTCGATCCGCCACCACATCGAGCGCCCGCTGCGACTCGACAACGTCGTCCCGCGCTCCGAGGTGGATGCGGAGGTGCGGAGGTTGCTGCTCCGCGTGCGCCTGGATGCTGACGCCGTGATCGACCGCCGCCCGCACGAGCTCTCGGGCGGTCAGCGGCAGCGCGTCGCCATCGCCAGGGCTCTGGCATCGCGCCCCGCCCTCCTGGTGGCGGACGAGCCGGTCTCGATGCTCGACGTGTCGATCCGCCTCGGCGTGCTCAACCTCCTCTCCGACCTGCAGAGGGAGGAAGGGCTCGGCGTCCTCTACATCACCCACGACCTGGCCACTGCTCGCCACTTCAGCGACGAGATCATGGTGCTCAACCAGGGCAGGGTCGTCGAACGCGGGACGGCGGACGACGTCATCCTCCGTCCGAGCGACCCGTACACGCGCGAACTGCGCGCCGCTTCGCCGGACCCGGAGAAGTTCTTCCGGGAACTGTCCGCCCAGAACTCGGGAGGTGCGCGATGAGCGCAGAGACCCAGACCCCCGTCGACAAGACCCCGGTCGACCCGACCCTCGTCGGCACGACCGCCGCCCGCACGGAGCGCAGCGGTCCGCGCATCCCGTGGCGGTTCATCGGCGGCCGGGTGGCGTTCTACCTGTTCACGCTGTGGGCAGCCATCACCGTCAACTTCTTCCTTCCGCGCATGATGAAGGGCGACGCGGTGTCGTCGTTCATGGCGCGCAGCCAGGGGCAGCTGACCCCGGAGGCGGAGAAAGCGCTGCGTGCGATGTTCGGCCTGGACACCTCCGTGCCGCTCTGGCAGCAGTACCTCGACTACTGGAACATGCTGCTGCACGGCAACCTGGGCGTCTCGATCTCCACGGGCATGGCGCCGGTGGGGGATGCGATCGCGTCCGCCCTGCCGTGGACCCTCGGACTGGTGGGCGTCGCCACGATCATCTCGTTCGTGATCGGCACCAGCCTCGGCGCGGTCATCGGGTGGAAGCGCGGCAGCGGCCTGGATGCGTTCGTGCCTGTCACGACGTTCCTCGGCACCATCCCGTACTTCTGGCTCGGCCTGATCTTCATCGCGATCTTCTCGACGACGCTCGGCTGGTTCCCCGCCGGGCACGCGTACGAGGTCGGTGTCGAACCCGGCTGGAACGCCGAGTTCATCTCGGAGGTGGTCTCGCACGCCGTGCTGCCGGTGGCGACCATCGTGGTCGTCTCGCTCGGCGGCTGGGTGCTCGGGATGCGCAACATGATGCTCACCGTGCTCGACGAGGACTACATCACGGTCGCGCAGGCCAAGGGGATGCCGAACCGCCGCGTGCTCTGGCGCTACGCCGCCCGGAACGCCGTGCTGCCGCAGATCCAGAGCTTCGCCCTCGCGCTCGGCTTCATCGTGGGCGGCACGCTCGTGATGGAGATGGTGTTCTCGTATCCCGGCATCGGGCTGTTGCTGCTCAACGCGACGAACGCCAAGGACTACGCGCTGATGCAGGGCATCTTCCTCGTCCTGGTGCTGGCGGTGCTGGTCGCGAACATCATCGCGGACATCGCATACGCCATCCTCGACCCGCGCACACGTCAGACGGAGGCCTGATCATGACCACCCCCGCAGAGAGAACATCCACGCTCGCGCAGCCGGTCGGCGTCGGAGCCCCGGAGACGGCGGCCGTCCTGGCAGGTCGTCCCCAGCAGGGCAGCGAGAGTCCGGAGAAGAAGACCTTCTGGTCGCAGCTGAAGCTGTCGCTGGCGATGTTCAGCAACCCGAAGTCCGCCACCGGGCTCATCATCCTCGGTGTGTTCGTGCTGGTCGCGATCTTCGCCCCGTTGATCGCCCCGTACGACCCCCAGGCGCAGAACCTGAGCGCGACACTTCAGCCGCCGTCGTTCCAGCACCTCCTCGGCACGACCCACATCGGCCAGGATGTGTTCAGCCAGCTCGTCTACGGCACCCGCGGCGTGCTCGTCGTCGGGTTCCTGGCCACGATCATGGCCACGATCGTCGCGATCGCGGTCGGCGTGACCGCCGGATACCTGCGCGGCTGGAAGAGTGAGGCGCTGTCGGCGCTGTCGAACGTGTTCCTCGTCATCCCCGGGCTGCCGCTGATGATCATCATCGCGTCGCAGTTCCAGGATCCGCCGCTCGTCGTCATCGCCGCAGTGCTCGGTCTCACCGGATGGGCGTGGGGAGCGCGCGTGCTGCGTGCGCAGACCATGTCGCTGAGGAACCGCGACTTCATCCAGGCGGCGCGGGCGAACGGCGAACCGCTGCACCGCATCATCCTGGTGGAGATGCTGCCGAACCTGCTGGCGCTCATCGCGTCCAGCTTCGTCGGCACGATGACCGCGGCGGTCCTCGGCCTGACGACGCTCGCGTTCATCGGCGTCATCCCGGTGTCGAACCTCAACTGGGGCACCATCCTGTTCTGGGCGCAGCAGAACAACGCCTTCCCCGACTACTGGTGGTGGTACGTCCCCGCCGGTCTGTGCATCGCCATCCTCGGGGTGGCCCTCTCTCTCGTCAACTTCGGCATCGACGAGTACGTCAACCCCCGGCTGCGCTCGGCCGGTGAGCGCGCTCGCGCCATGAAGCGGAAAGGTCTGAACATCAACGCCACCGTCACGGAGGTCCGCACCTCGCGGGGAACCACCTCGCCAGGAACCACCTCGGAAGGCACTGCCGAATGACATCGACCCTGACGGCAACAGAGGCACGGCCCTCCGGTTTCGTCCCGTACCGGGATCCATCGTTCACGACGGCGGAGCGGGTCGACGACCTGCTCAGCCGGATGACGGTGGAGGAGAAGATCGGGCAGATGCTGCAACTGGATGCGCGGGACGATCTGCAGGACCACATCCTGCGCCGCCGCGCCGGCTCCATCCTGCACACGTCGCCGGAACGCATCCTGGAGGCGAACAGGCTGACGGCGGAGACGCGGCTGCAGATCCCGCTCCTGGTCGGGGAGGACTGCATCCACGGCCACTCGTTCTGGCCGGGCGCGACGATCTACCCGACCCAGCTCGGCATGGCCGCGTCGTGGGACGCCGACCTGATCGAGCGCGTGGCCAGGGCCACTGCCGAAGAGGTGGCGGCGACCGGAGTGCACTGGACCTTCTCTCCCGTGCTGTGCATCGCCCGCGACCTGCGCTGGGGGCGGATCAGCGAGACGTTCGGCGAGGACCCGTACCTGATCGGCGAGCTGGCGAGCGCGATGGTCCGCGGCTACCAGGGCGACGGCCTCGACGACCCGACGGCGATCCTCGCGACGGCGAAGCACTTCGCCGGATACTCCGAGACGCAGGGCGGCCGCGACGCGAGCGAGGCGGACATCTCGCGGCGCAAGCTGCGCAGCTGGTTCCTTCCTCCGTTCGAGCGCGTGGCCCGCGAGGGCTGCCGCACCTTCATGCTCGGCTACCAGAGCACAGACGGCGTGCCGATCACGGTGAACGACTGGCTGCTCAGCGAGGTGCTCCGCGGCGAGTGGGGGTACACCGGAACGCTCATCACCGACTGGGACAACGTCGGTCGCATGGTCTGGGAGCAGAAGGTGCAGCCCGACTACGCGCACGCGGCGGCCGCCGCGGTGAAGGCCGGCAACGACATGATCATGACGACGCCGCTGTTCTACGAGGGCGCCCTCGAAGCCGTGGCGGCGGGGCTGCTCGCGGAGGACGACTTCGACGACGCCGTCGCGCGCATCCTGACCATCAAGTTCGATCTCGGACTCTTCGAGAACCCGCGCCTGCCGCAGGCCGAGCTCGACGCGGTGGTCGGCAGCGCAGAACACGCCGACCTCAACCTCGAGATCGCTCGCCGCTCCATCGTGCTGCTGGAGAACGACGGCACCCTTCCGCTGGCGTCGTCTGCGTCGTCTCCGCTCCGCGTCGCGCTCGTCGGACCGCTCGCCGACGATGCCCAGACGCAGCTCGGCGACTGGGCGGGAGGCTCCGGCCAGGCTGGGTGGCTCGACGGCCAGCCGCGCGAGATGATCACCACCGTGCTCGACGGGCTGAGCGCGATCGACGGCTGGACCGTCGAGCATGCTCGCGGGGCGGACATCCTGACCCTCGCGCCCGACCCGCTCGGCGCGACGTTCCCGGACGGGCAGCCCAGGCCGCCGCTGGTCGTGCCGTCGCAGCCGGACCAGCGGATGCTCGACGAAGCGGTCGCCGCCGCCGAGGCATCCGACGTGGTCGTCGCGGTCGTCGGCGACCGCATCGAACTCGTCGGCGAGGGCCGCTCGACGGCGACCCTCGAGCTGATCGGCGGCCAGAACGCGCTGCTCGACGCCATGATCGCGACGGGGAAGCCGGTGGTCGTGGTGCTCCTCGCCTCCAAGCCGCTCGTGCTTCCTCCGTCGGTCGCGCAGGCCGCGGCCGTGCTGTGGGCGGCCAACCCGGGGATGCTGGGCGGCCAGGCCATCGCCGAGATCATCGCAGGACAGGTGGAGCCGTCGGGGCGCCTCCCGATCTCCTTCGCCAGGCACGTCGGCCAGCAGCCCACGTACTACAACCAGCTCCGCGGCCAGCACGGCGACCGCTACGCCGACCTCACGCAGGCGCCGGCCTGGGTGTTCGGCGAAGGCCGCTCGTACACGACGGTCGAGTACGCGGACCTCACGGTCGCGCGCACGGAGGTCGGCCTCCAGGACGACATCGTCGCGGAGGTGACGGTGAGCAACACCGGGCAACGCCCCGTCCGCGAGACCGTGCAGCTGTACGTGCGCGACCTCGTCACGAGCGTGAGCTGGGCGGACAAGGAGCTGAAGGCATACCGGCACGTCGACCTCGCGCCGGGCGAGTCCGCGCGGGTGGGCATCCGGCTGCCCGTCGCCGAGTGCACGATCGTGGATGCTGCGGGGCTGCGCCGCGTCGAGCCCGGCGCGTTCGAGGTGCTCGTCGGCCCGTCGTCGCGGAACTCCGACCTGCTGGCCGCGGGGTTCGAGGTGCGCTGATCACGCGGCCACCGGACGACGGCGGCGTCCGGCTCCGCCCGCGTCCGGTGGCCCAGCTGGGCGTACCCTCGGGGAGATGAGGGGTGCGACTCGGGCTCACGGTGTGCGGCGCATCCTGGTCGCGTGCGGCGCGTCGGTGCTCGCCGTCGCCGCAGTGGTCGTCGCCCCGGCGGGCGGCCAGCAGTCGAGTTCGCTGGTCCTGCACCAGCTGGCCTCGCTCGAGGGCAGCGCGGTGGACGCCGTCATCTCCGAGCATCCCGACCAGATCCTCGAGCTGCTGAACTCGCTGCCCCGCCAGGCGGCGCGGGACTGGCCCGCATTGCCGGCGGCAGCGCGCAGCCGGCTGGAGCGCGACCTGCCCAGCCTGGTCGGAAACCTGGACGGCGTCTCGTACACGGTCCGCGACCGGGCCAACCGGCGCGCGCTGACCGAGCAGCTGGCCGCGGCCAGGGCTGCCGTCCGGACGCACCCGTCCGGGCAGGCGGGGCTGCTGAGCCTGGCGGCGTACACGGCGATCTCCGCCGCGCTGCACGCGAAGACCCACCCGTCGCGGCATCTGATCGAATTCGTTCCCGGCGTGCGCCCGACCGCGGCCATCGCGGTGGGGAACCCGGAGACGGCGTCGATGGTCACCTGGGCCGTTCCCGGCATGGGCACGTACGCCACCGACATGCAGCTGTGGGCGCTGGCCGCGCAGAACCTGTGGGGTTCGCAACGGGATGCTGCTGCTCCGGCCGATCACGCGGTCATCGCCTGGATGGGGTACGTCGTGCCGCCGGTCGGCATCGACGCAGCACTGGGCGAGTACGCGACGCGAGGGGCTCCGGAGCTCACCGAGGCGATCCAGGGTCTGGCCGCCTCCCGTTCCCACGATGCGCCCACCCTGAACGTGGTGGCGCACTCCTACGGCACGACGATGGCAGCGGACGCCCTGGCAGACACACCGCTCGGAGTGAGCACCTTCGTGATGCTCGGATCCGCCGGGGTCGAGGAGCGCATCCCCACCGCAGCCGCCCTGCACGCGGGAGCGGTGTTCGCCGGAGAGGCGGCAGCAGACGCGGAGGCCGGGCTCGGCAGGGCGAGCCGCTCCGACCCTCGCTCGCCGGGGTTCGGCGCCCACGTGCTCCCCGTCGACGGCGACCGGGCGGCCGGGCTGGCTGCCGTCACCGGCCATGCGCCGATCCTGCACTCCGCGTACAACGACGACATCCGGTCCGCCGTGTGGACGGCGATCCCCGCCCCGCAGGACAGGCAGAAGGCCTTCCTGGCGCACCTGGCCGAGCACGGCTACCTCGACGTGGGGACGCAGTCCCTCCGCGAGGTCGGCCTGGTGACCGCGGTCGCTCGTGCGCCGATCCCTGCGCCCGGCGGTACTCTCGCAGGGTGGGAAGGACCACCATGACGTTCACCGCACTGCACGACCAGGACATTCCGCTGCTGCTGCCGAACGCGTGGGACGTCGGCTCGGCGCTCGCCTTCGTCGCTGCGGGCTTCCCCGCGGTGGGCACGACGAGCTTCGGGGTCAACGCATCCACCGGCCGGCCGGACGCCGGGGGCGCGAGCAGGGATGCGACCGTCGCGCTGGTCGGGATGCTCACCATCCTGCCCGTGCACATCTCCGCGGACATCGAGGACGGCTACAGCGACGACCCCGCCGAGGTGGCCGACTTCGTGGCAGGGCTCGGCGTCGCCGGGGTGAACCTCGAGGACTCGGCGGACGGGCGACTCGTCGACCCCGGCATCCCCGCGGCGAAGATCGCGGCGATCCGGCGCGCGGCCCCCCACGTGTTCGTCAACGCCAGGATCGACTCGTACTGGTTCCACGAAGACGACACGGTCGCGGCCGTCGTCGAGCGGGCGAAGACGTACGCCGACGCGGGTGCCAACGGGATCTTCGTGCCGGGCGCCTCCGACCCGGCGACCATCGAACAGCTGGCCGCCGCCATCCCGCTCCCGCTCAACGTGCTCGTCACGCCGGGTCTGTCGCTGGCGAGGCTGGGGGAGCTCGGCGTGCGCAGGGTGAGCACTGGGTCGCTGCCGTACCGCGTGGCGATCGACGCGGCCGTGGAGGTCGCTGCGGCCGTCCGGGACGGGCGCGCGGTGCCGTCGGCGACGTCGTACGCAGAGTCGCAGCAGCGGCTGCTGGACTTCGCGGCGCTGCGGAGAGCGTGAGCGGGAGCTTCCTTCTTGGCCCGGTGGACTACCCGCGTGTAGCCGGCACCAGCCGGCCGTTCTCCCGGCGCGGGAGGTGCAGTGGGTTCGCGTCGTGGAGTTCGGCCGGCAGCACGCTCTCCGGGGCGTTCTGGTAGGCGACCGGGGTGAGGAAGCGGCGGAGCGAACTGGCGCCGACCGAGCTGTGCAGCGAGCCCGTCGTGGCCGGCCACGCTCCGCCGTGGTGCTGGGCCCATCCCGTCGCGACACCGGTTGGCCAGCCGTCGAAGACCAGCCTTCCGCACCGGGGCGACAGGATCGCGGCGAGCCAGGTCACGTCCTCGTCCGGCGCCGAGCGGATGGTCGCCGTCAGCGAGGCGGGCAGGTGGCCGAGCGCGGGGAGCAGGTCGTCGCCGGCGGTGTACTCGACCACGACGGTCAGGGGGCCGAAGCACTCGGCGAGCAGCGCATCCGGGTCGGCGAGGAACGCCGCGATGTCCGCCGTCACCACGGCGGGGCGCGCGTCCGCGTCTCCTGGCCCGCGGGAGACCGCGAGGTCGTCGCGCCGGGAGAGCGCGGACACCCGCTGCTCCAACGCGCTCGTCATGCCGTCGGTGAGCAGCGGATGCGCGGGAGCCGACGCGAGTTCGCTCGCCACCGCTGCGGCGAAGCCGTGCCCGGCCGGGACGAACACCAGGCCAGGCTTGGTGCAGAACTGCCCGGCGTCCCTGGTCACCACCTCCACCAGCCCGGCGGCGAGGGAGGCGGCGTCGGCGCTCGCCGCGGCGGCGGTGATGACGACCGGGTTGATGCTGCCCAGTTCGCCGTAGAACGGGATGGGCTGCTGACGCGACGCCGCCACCTCGAAGAGGGCTCTGCCCCCGCGCTCGGAACCCGTGAACGCCACCGCGGTGACGAGCGGGTGACGGACGAGTTCGACTCCGGCCTCCATGCCCTCCACGAGGGTGATGGCATCGGGGTGGATGCCCGCGGCGGCCAGCGCCTCCCTTGCCAGCTCCGCGGTGCGGCGGGAGAGCACCGGGTGCCCCGGATGCGCTTTGACCACCACGGGACACCCCGCCGCGATGGTGGACGCGGTGTCGTTGCCGAGCACCGAGAACGCGAACGGGAAGTTGGAGGCGGTGAACACGGCCACGACGCCGAGCGGGCGCAGCATGCGCCGCAGGTCGGGGCGCGGAGGAACCGTGGACCGGTCGGCGCGGTCGACCGCCGCTTCGAGATAGCCGCCCTCCTCGATCACCTCGGCGAAGAAGCGCAGCTGGTTCGCGGTGCGCGTGACCTCGCCGGAGAGGCGGCCGGGCGTCAGGTGCGTCTCGGCCGCGGCGATGGCGACGAGTTCGGCGCTCGCTCGCTCCAGCGCGGCGGCCAAGGCGACGAGGGCGGCGGCGCGCTCCGAGCGGGTGGTGGCGGTGAAGCCGGACGCGGCCGCGGCGGCGACCGCCTCCTCCACGGGGGTCGGTCCTGGCATCAGAACGCCGAGAGCCCGGTGAGCGAGCGGCCGATGACGAGCGTGTGGATGTCGTCCGTGCCCTCGTAGGTCCTCACCGACTCCAGGTTGGCCATGTGCCGCATCACCGGGAACGCGCTCGTGACACCGTCACCGCCCAGGATCGTCCGGGCGCTGTGCGCGATGGTCAGCGCCTCGCGCACGTTGTTCAGTTTGCCGACGCTGATCTGCACGGGTGTGATGGCTCCCCGCTCCTCCAGGCGACCCAGGTGCAGGGCGAGCAGCATGCCCTTCTCGTACTCGACCAGCATGTCGGCGAGGCGCTGCTGGATGAGCTGCTTCGAGCCGATCGGTGAGCCGAACACCTCGCGAGACGTCGCGCGCTCGACAGCGACCTCGATGCAGCTGCGGGCGGCGCCCATCGCGCCCCAGACGATGCCGAACCGCGCCTCGTTGAGGCACGTGAACGGTGCGGACAGTCCGACCGCATCCGGCAGCTGCGCCGAGGCGGGGACACGGCACGCGTCGAGGTCGATCTCGTACTGCACGGAGGTGCGCATGGAGAGCTTGTCGTCGATGATCGTGGCGGTGAAGCCGGGGGAGGCGGTGTCGACGACGAAGCCCCGGATGCCGTCGTCGGTGCGCGCCCACACCACGGCGACGTCCGCGACGCCCGCCAGGCCGATCCAGCGTTTGCGCCCGCTGATCAGCCAGTCGTCGCCGTCCCTGGTGGCTGTGGTGGTCATCGCGGCGGGGTCGCTTCCGCCCTGCGGCTCTGTGAGCGCGAAGCAGCCGATCAGCTCGCCGCGGGCCATCGCGGGAAGGAGGGCCTTCTGATCGGACGAGCCGAACCGCGAGATGGCGGTCATGGCGAGCGAACCCTGCACGGACACGAACGTGCGCCACCCGCTGTCGACGGCCTCCAGCTCGTGGCAGACCAGGCCGTAGCTGACGGCTCCGGCCCCGGCGCAGCCATCGTCGGGGAGGTGCATGCCGAGGAACCCGGCGGCGCCGAACTCGGCGATGAGTTCGCGGCGGAAGTGCCGGTTCTCGAAGTCCTCGTCGACCACCGGGAGCAGGCGCTCGCGGGCGAACGTGCGCGCGCGCTCCTGCCAGCCCAGCTCCTCGGCGGTGAGGAGGGGTGCGAGGTCGAAGGTGTCGGAGAGGGCTGTCATCGGGGTTCCTGTCGGTGGGTGCGGGGGTCGTCGTCGGGTGTGGAGTGG